>JBFJZP010000281.1:0-4828 GCA_041622095.1 Burkholderiaceae bacterium
TCCGTTTCAGGGTCACGCGTTGTTCCGTTCCGCCGCGAGGATCGTGTTCTCGAGCAGCATCGCGATGGTCATGGGACCCACGCCTCCGGGGACGGGCGTGATGTGGGAGGCCCTTGCCCGCGCCTCCTCGAAGGCCACGTCTCCCGCGAGCTTCCCGTCGGGCAGGCGGTTGATGCCGACGTCGATGACCACCGCGCCGGTACGCACCATCTGCGGCAGGATCAGGTTCGGCCGGCCGGCCGCCACCACCAGGATGTCGGCCAGGATCGTGAACTGGGCCAGATCGCGCGTCTTCGCATGGCAGATACACACCGTGGCGTCCTTGCGCATCAGCATCAAGGCCATCGGCTTGCCGACGATGTTGCTGGCGCCGACCACGACCACGTTCTGCCCCTCGACCGGGATGTTTTCGTATTCCAGCATTTTCTGCACGCCGAACGGCGTACACGGCGGGAACAGCGTCTCGCCCTGTACCAGGCTGCCGACGTTGTACAGATGAAAACCATCGACATCCTTGTCGCTGGAAATCGCCGCCAGCACCCGCTTGCCGTCGAAGTGCTTCGGCAAGGGCAACTGCACCAGGATGCCATGGACCAGCGGGTCGGCGTTCAGGCTGTGGATCTTGGCCTCGACCTGCGCATCCGGCGTGTCAGCAGCAAAGGCATACACGGTGGACGTCAGGCCGACCTCGTTGCAGGCCTTGACCTTGTTGGCGACATAAACCCTGGATGCCGGGTCATCGCCGACGATGATGACAGCCAGGCCGGGCGTCACGCCACGCGCCACCAGCGCCTGCGTCTGTTGGCGGCACTCCTCGCGCACCTGTCTGGCGACGGCATGTCCGTCGATCACTTTTGCCACCATGCTGGATTCCCCGCGTCGTTGAAGAAAATTGGAAAGATGTCCGGGCCGCGCGAATACTAGTGGCGACGGCCCGGGTCGCCATGACGGCAAACGACTGGCACTGGCCTGGTCGCGACAAACCGGTCGCCAACAGCATGACCGACGCAGCGACCAGCGTCGACGGCTGTTCGGCCGACGCCTGCTTGACGTGAGCGGGCTAGGCGACGTCGCAAAAGGATCACCTGACCGGCCGCGCTTGACCATACTCTCGCAACAAATGGGCATTCCGCCCACGGCCCACACTTTTCGGAGCAGCAGCATGGATGAGGCATTGGTACAAGGCGCGGATTCCGCCCCACGTGGTCGGCGTGCCGGCGGCGGACGCGAGGCCAAACGCGCGGCGCGCAGCGCACGCAGCAGCCAGTCGGTGCCTTACATCACCCGGCGCATCCCGTATTTCGAGGTGCTCGACGAGGAAGGCCTGCAGACGATCGAACGCAATGCCGACCTGATCCTGGAGGAAACCGGCATCGATTTCCGCGACGATCCGGAAGCACTGGAACTGTTCAAGGCAGCTGGCGCCGACGTCAAGGGTGAACGCGTCCGCTTCCCGAGCGGCCTGGCACGCAAGATCGTGCAGGCCACCGCACCGCGCGAATTCACGCAATATGCGCGCAATCCGGCGCGTAATGTCGTCATCGGCGGAAAAAACACGGTTTTTGCACCGGCCTACGGTTCACCATTCGTGCGCGACCTCGACAAGGGACGGCGCTACGCGACGATCGAGGACTTCCAGAACTTCGTCAAGCTGGCCTATATGGCCAATTCGATGCACCACTCGGGCGGCACGATCTGCGAGCCGGTCGACCTGCCGGTGAACAAACGCCACTTCGACATGGTCTAAAGCCATATGAAGTACAGCGACAAGCCGTTCATGGGCTCGGTGACGCATCCGGAGCGGGCGCAGGACACGGTCGAGATGGCCAAGCTGCTGTTCGGCGACAACTACATCGACCCTTTGACCGGCAAGCCGCGCACCGTGATCATCAACCTGATCAACGCCAACTCGCCGATGACCTTCGACGAGACCATGCTCGGCGCGGCCAAGGTCTATGCGCGCAACAACCAGGCCACCATCATCACGCCGTTCATCCTGGCCGGCGCCATGTCGCCGGTCACCGTGGCCGGCACCGCCGCGCAGACGCTGGCCGAGGCCCTCGCCGGCATGGCCTTCGTGCAATTGTGCAACCCGGGCGCGCCGGTGGTGCTGGGCAGTTTTGCCTCCAGCATCTCGATGCAGTCCGGCGCCCCGACCTTCGGCACGCCGGAGCCGGCGCTGGTGCTCTACGTGATGGCGGCGCTGGCACGGCGCCTGGGAGTGCCGTTCCGCTCCGGCGGCGGCCTGTGCGGCTCCAAGATCGCCGACGCGCAAGCCGCGTCCGAATCCGCCAACACATTGCTGCCGACCTGCCTGGGCGGCGTCAACTTCGTGCTGCACACCGCCGGCTGGCTCGAGGGCGGCCTGTCGATGGGTTACGAGAAGTTCATCATGGACGTCGACCAGGCCGGCATGATGCACACGCTGCTGGCCGGCGTCGACATGTCGGAGAACGGCCAGGCGATGGACGCGATCCGCGAAGTCGGCCCGGGCAAGCATTTCCTGGGCTGCGCGCACACCCAGGCCAACTTCGAGAACGCGTTCTACCGCTCGCCGATCACCGACAACAACAGCTACGAGCAGTGGGAAGCCGAAGGCTCGCGCGACCTGGCGCAGCGCGCCAACGCCAGCTTCAAGAAGCAGCTGGCCGAATACGAGGCGCCGGCGCTGGATGTGGCGGCGGACGAGGCGATCCTGGACTATGTGAACCGGCGCAAGAGCTCGTTCGCGGATTCGAACATCTGAGACACGCTGCGTGGGCGGATGGCGCGGGCCACGCTCACCATCCCTGCACCCGCGCCGCCTCGCGCGTGGCCGACTTGGCGAAATGTGCCGCCAGCAGGTCGACGAAGGCGCAGACACGGGACGACACCTGGTGGCGCTGCGGATAGACCGCATGGATATCGGCCGGCGGCGTGGCCCAGCCCTCGAGCAGCGGCACCAGCCGGCCGCTGCGCAGGTACCGCGCCACATCCCATTCGGCGCGCATCACGATACCCAGCCCGGCCAGCGCCCAGCCGACCGCGATTTCGCCGTCGTTGCTGCTCAGGTTACCCCTGACCTTGACGACACTGCTGCGGCTGCCGGCGCTCAGGCGCCAGATATTGAATGCCTCGTCCCCCTGGCGGATGCCGATGCAGTTGTGGCGTGCCAGTTCGGCCGGTGAACGCGGAACGCCGAATCGCTCCAGGTAGGCCGGCGCGGCACACAGCAGCCGGCGATTGGGCGCGAGCCGCCGCGCAATGACCCGTGCATCGGGCGGCGCGCCGAAACGCACGCAGACATCGAACACATCGTCGGTCAAGGGCGGCGGATCGACGGTCAGCTGCAACTGCACCTGAACCTGCGGATGCTGGCGCGTGAAGCCGGCGATCAGCGGCGCGATATGGCTGCGGCCGAACCCCAGCGTCGCATTCACGCGCAGCAGCCCGTTGGGCGCGGCTTGTGCGCCACCGACCAGGCGCTCCATGTCATCGATGTCGGCCAGGATGCGACGCGCATGTTCCAGGTAGATCTCGCCTTCAGGGGTCAGGCTGATCCGCCGGGTGGTCCGGGCAAGCAGCAAAACCCCCAGCCGGGCCTCCATCTGGGCCAGCCGGCGGCTGACCGCCGGTGTCGTGATCGCCAGTTCCCGCGCGGTGGCGGACAGGCTGCCGCAACGCACCAGCTGACTGAAAAAAGCCATCTCGCTCGGGGCATGCGTGGGGGTGGACATTGTTAACTCAAAGTGAAATATGGCTTTACTTTAATGCCGTTCATTGAATTTCAGCGCCGATACAGTGGCAGCATGTCACAGCACAGGAAAGACTCCATGAAAAATTTTCGAATTGCCTGCATTCCGGGTGACGGCATCGGCAAGGAAGTGATACCGGCGGGCCAGACGGTGTTGCAGGCATTGGCCGATATGCAGCCCGGACTGCAGTTCACGTTCACCGGCTTCGACTGGGGCGGCGACTATTACCGCCAGCACGGCGTCATGATGCCGGCCGACGGGCTGGACCGGTTGCGCGACCAGGACGCCATCTTGTTCGGCTCTGCCGGCGACCCGCATATTCCGGACCATGTCACCTTGTGGGGCCTGCGCCTGAAGATCTGCCAGGGCTTCGATCAATACGCCAACGTGCGTCCGACCCGGATCCTGCCCGGCATCGACGCGCCGCTCAAGCGCTGTGAACCCCGGGACCTGGACTGGGTCATCGTGCGCGAGAACTCCGAGGGCGAATACGCCGGTGTCGGCGGCCGGGCCCACCAGGGCCATCCGATCGAGGTGGCCACCGATCTGTCGATCATGACGCGTGCCGGCGTCACGCGCATCATGCGGTTTGCCTTTGGCCTGGCGCAATCGCGGCCGCGCAAGCTGCTGACCGTCGTCACCAAGTCCAACGCCCAGCGCCATGCGATGGTGATGTGGGACGAGATCGCTGCCGAGGTGGCCGGCGAGTTCCCCGACGTGTCCTGGGACAAGGAACTGGTCGACGCCTGCACCGCGCGCATGGTCAACCGGCCGGCCTCGCTCGACACCCTGGTGGCCACCAACCTGCATGCCGACATCCTGAGCGACCTGGCGGCAGCGCTGGCCGGCAGCCTGGGTATCGCGCCCACCGGCAACATCGACCCGGAGCGGCGTTATCCGTCGATGTTCGAACCGATCCACGGATCGGCATTCGACATCATGGGCCAGGGCCTGGCCAATCCGATCGGCACCTTCTGGTCCTGCGTGATGCTGCTCGAGCACCTCGGCGAGACGCAGGCGGCAGCCATCCTGATGGAGGCGATCGAGGCCGTCACTGCCGACCCCGACCTGCATACCCGCGACCTGGGCGGCAA
>JBFJZP010000282.1:0-4813 GCA_041622095.1 Burkholderiaceae bacterium
GCCCGAGCCTGAGCACCGGCCCCACCAACAACAAGAGATAGACCAGCAGATTCCAGGCCAGCAGCAGCAGCACCGGCGGCGCCAGCACGTTGATATGCCGGCTGTCGCCGACACGATCGGCCAGCAGGCCGGCGACAAAAGCGATCGACACCAGCGCCACGCCCACCCAGGGGCGCCAGGCCAGGCCACGCACGCCTCGCTGCAGCAGCGGGTGCCTGGACTGCAGCCGCTCCAGCACCAGGCGCGCCCGTTCGGCCAGGAACACCGCAGGCGCCGCCGACTCGCCTACCGCCGCGGCAGCCGCCTGGCTGGCCCAGGCCCGATCGGCATCGGTCCACTGCGCGTCGGCCGAAGCAGAGGTCTCGACCACCCGCACGGCGGCCACCGCCAGTGCGCCTGTCTCATTCAGCACCGGGTCCGTCACCATGGATTCCCGCGCATCGCCTTCGGGTCAAGCTTCGGCATGCTGTGCCTTTGCCTTTGCCGCGTCACGCCGGCTCCATGCCATGGGCCTGCTTGGTCGCTGCGCTGGCCGGGTCGGCCAGGAATACCAGCAACGCGCGCGCCGCAACCGGCTGGTCGCTGTGCGCCGACAAGGCGGCACTGAACACCGTGGTGTACTGGATATCGTCCGGCAACGACCCCAGCACATCGATTCCCGGCACATGCAGCAATTCGCTCAACTGCTGGAACCCGAGCTCGACCTCGCCATCGGCCACCAGGCTGGCCACCGGCACACCAGGGCGTGCCTGCACGAGACGTGGAGCGACCTCGGCGGCGATACCCCATTGCTCGAACAACTGCACCAGGTAATTTCCGCTGGGACCGGTCGAGTAACCCACGGTGCGGGCCGCCAGCACCGCGTCCTTGACCGCCGCGCCGCTGCCGATCCCGGGATGCGCCGCACCGGACCGTACCGCCATGCCGATGCCGGAACGCGCGACGTCGACGCGGCTGTCGCCGAGCAAGCGGCCGCAGGCCACCAGCTTGTCGATCGCCGCTGCCGCCAGCACCACGATGTCGACCGCTTCGCCGGCCTGGACGCGTGCCGCCACGTCCACACCGCCGGCGCTTTCGAGGGCCACGACCTGGCCATGCTGCTCGGCAAAACGGCGGGTCAGTTCCGACAGCAACTCCCGGGTCGCCATCGACGACAACATCCTGATCGAGTCCACCTTCACGCCTCACTCCTTTGCAATCCGCAACACGGGGGCCGAGCCACCGTCCGGCCAGACGGTCACCGCCCGGGCCTGTCGGTCTTTCTGTCTGGATTATCGGTCTTGCCAGGCGGCAGGCCGAATCCGCGGCGGCGCCGGCGCGAGACGGCTGGCACGCGAGCCTCGCCGGCATGATCGGCCAATGCCCCGGGCCTGGCAAAGCGCTGACAAGGGCCGGCCGCGCGCATCGATGCAGTGCTTTGGCTTGCAACGGCAAACCGGTGCAAAATGGACCGGCGCCATTCGGCGAACTCACTCAGAACGGGATGACATACATGCAACATATCGGTTTTATCGGCGCCTCCGGACTCATGGGCCATGGCATTGCCAAGAACTTGCTGGCCAAGGGTTTTCCGCTGTCGCTCACGGTGCACCACAACCGCGAGCGCGTCGCCGACCTGCTGGCCGCAGGCGCGACCGAGGCATCCGGGCCGAAGGCACTCGGCAAATGCGACGTGGTCATCCTGTGCGTCACCGGCACACCGCAGGTCGAGCAATGCCTGCTCGGAGAGGAAGGGCTGCTGGCCCATGCCAAGCCCGGTATGGTGATCATCGATACCTCGACCAGCGAGCCGGAGTCGACGCTGCGCCTGGGCGACCTGTGCGCCTCGCGCGGCGTCACACTGGTGGATGCACCGCTGGCGCGGTCGGCACCCGAGGCCGAACTTGGCAAACTCAACACCATGGTGGGCGCCACGCCGGAAGTCTTCGCACGTGTCGAGCCGGTCTTCAAGGCGTATTGCGAGAACATCTTCCATGTCGGCGCCCCGAGCACCGGCCACATCATCAAGCTGCTGAACAACTTCGTCGCGCAGGCGATCTGCACCGCCACGGCCGAGGCGTTTGCCGTTGGGGCCAAGGCCGGCGCGGACCTGCGCCAGTTGGTCAAGGTGATCTCGGCTGGCGGCGTCAATTCCGGCCTGTTCCAGGCCATGGCCAAGACGCTCGACGGCGACTTCACCGGCCTGTCGTTCGAACTCGACAATGCGCGCAAGGACGTACGTTATTACGGGCACCTGGCCGAGATGGTGGTGGTGCCGGCGCCGGTCGGCCAGGCAGTGCACCAGAGCCTGGCGATCGCGTCGTCGCTCGGTCATGGCGCCAAGTTCGTCCCGGCGCTGGTGACCGCGCAGGAACAACTGACCGGCGCGCGTATCGCACCTGCTGCATAAGCACTGACGCCCGGTCGCGGCGCGACCGGGTCAGCGTTTCAGGCCAGCCACTTCTGCAGGAATACCGCGTTTCCGAGTGCAGGATCCAGCTGGTACGAAGAAAAGCCGATGCGCGCATACAGGCGTGACGCACTGGCATTGCCCGACAACACCTCGAGCGTCATCTTGCAGGCGCCCCGTTCCCGGGCGATCTCCTCGGCCAGCGCCAGCATGCGTTCGCCGATACGCTGGCCGCGATGGCTGGCTGCAACCGCCACATCGTGCACATTGACCAGCGGTTTGCAGGCAAACGTGGAGAAACCCTCGATGCAGTTCACCAGACCGACCACCTGCGCACCGTCGAAGGCCAACACGCTGAAGACGTGTGGCCGTGCGGCCAGTTCGGCCACCAGATTGGCGCGGGTGGTGTCGCTCAAGCCATGGCCGCCACCGGCAGGATCACGCGCATACGCATCGAGCATGTCGACCACCGCGCGTGCATGCTCCGCGTCGCCGTAATCGGCACGCACGATCCGCACCGTGCTGCCGGCGGTCACTCCAGGCTGCGGGCCGCTCATGCCGACACCGCCAGCGCCAGGCGCTGCGCGCAGGACTGGGCCTGGGCCGCATCCCGTGCCTCGACCATCACCCGCAGCAGCGGCTCGGTGCCACTGGCGCGGATCAGCACCCGCCCGGTTTCGCCCAGCTCTTCGGACACCGCCTGCGTCTCCTGGGTCAACCGGGCATTGGCTTTCCAATCCTGGCCAGGCCGCAACTGGACATTGATCAGAACCTGCGGGAACAACTGCAGATCGGCCAGCAATTGCGCCGGGTTGCGACCGTTGCGCACACAGGCCTGCAGCACCTGCAGCGCCGAGATCAAGCCGTCGCCGGTGGTGTGCTTGTCCAGCGCCAGCAGATGCCCGGAGCCTTCGCCGCCGAGGATCCAGCGGTTTTTCTCCAGCTCTTCGAGCACATAGCGGTCGCCCACCTTGGCGCGCACGAAGTGCACGCCGCGGGCCTTCAAGGCCACCTCGACCGCCATGTTCGTCATCAGCGTGCCAACCACCCCCGGCACATGCTCATCGCGCCCGAGCCGGTCGTCGGCCAGCAGGTACAGCAACTCGTCGCCATTGAACAGGCGACCTTCGGCATCGACCAGTTGCAGGCGGTCGGCGTCGCCGTCCAGCGCCACGCCGAAGTCGGCCTTGTGCTTGCGCACCGCGTCCACCAGCGCCTGGGGATGGGTGGCGCCGACGTCGTGGTTGATGTTCAGCCCGTCGGGCGTGCAGCCGATGGCCACCACTTCGGCGCCCAGTTCATGGAACACCATCGGCGCAATCTGATACGCCGCACCGTGTGCGCCATCGACCACGATCTTCAGGCCGCGCAAGGTCAGTTCGGACGGGAAGGTGCTCTTGCAGAACTCGATATAACGGCCGCCCGCATCCTCGAGCCGCCGGGTCCGGCCCAGCGACGCGGAGTCGACCCAAACCGGATCTTCCGCCAGCGCGGCTTCGACCGCCTCTTCCCAGGCATCCGGCAACTTGGCACCCTGGCTGCTGAAGAACTTGATGCCGTTGTCGGGAAACGGATTGTGGCTGGCGCTGATCACCACCCCGAGCGCAGCCCGCTGTGCCCGGGTGAGGTAGGCTACGCCCGGCGTCGGCAAGGGCCCGAGCAGCACGACGTCGACACCGGCCGAGTTGAAGCCGCTTTCGAGCGCACTTTCGAGCATGTAGCCGGAGATACGGGTGTCCTTGCCGATCAGCACCGTCGGACGATCCGCTGAACGCTTGAGCACCCGCCCCACCGCATGGGCCAACCGCAGAATGAAGTCCGGTGTGATCGGCGCCTTGCCCACTGTGCCGCGAATGCCATCGGTACCGAAATATTGTCTTGTCATCGTCTTTTTTCTCCATCTCCCAAAAATCAGCAGGCGTTCATGGCTCAGGCGATTGCCCCGAGCACTGCCAGCGCCTGCACCGTCTCGCGCACGTCATGGACCCGCACGATCCGCGCGCCGCGCTCGACCGCCAACAGCGCCGCAGCCACACTGGGCACCATGCGCGCGTGGACATCGAGCGTGGCCAGATCGGCCAGCGAACGACTGGTGGCGGTGGCCAGCGAAGACTTTCGCGACCAACCGGCCAGCAGCGGATAACCGGCGGCGAGCAATTCCTGCTGTCGCGCCAGCAACCTGAAATTCTGCGCCACCGTCTTGCCGAAGCCGATGCCCGGGTCAATGACGATCTGTGCCGGCCGCACGCCCAGGCTCTGCAGATCGCTTGCTGCGCGGGTCAGGAATGCCAGCACCTGGGCGACCACATCACCTTGCATCGGCTCGACCTGCATGGTCTGCGGCTCGCGATGCATGTGCATCAGGCACACGCCGCAATCCGGATGGCGCGCCACCATGGCCGCAGCCCCCCGCTTTTGTCCGGA
>JBFJZP010000283.1:0-4794 GCA_041622095.1 Burkholderiaceae bacterium
GATGCGGAAATATCCGCGGTCGGCACTGCGCACGGCTCCGTCGCCGGCGAGGTAGGTCTTGCCCCCCATCTCGGGCGGGAAATAACTGGCCTTGAATCGCTCCGGATCCTTCCAGATGGTGCGGATCATCGACGGCCACGGCCGCTTGACGACCAGGATGCCGCCGGTGCCGTTGGGCAGGTCCTTGCCGGCCTCGTCGACGATGGCGGCCATGATGCCGGGCAGCGGCAGCGTGCAGCTGCCGGGAACCAGCGGCGTCGCGCCGGGCAGCGGCGTGATCATGTGGCCGCCGGTCTCGGTCTGCCAGAAGGTGTCGACGATCGGGCAACGCTCGCCGCCGACGTGCTTGTAGTACCACATCCAGGCTTCCGGGTTGATCGGCTCGCCGACCGAACCCAGGATGCGCAGGCTGGAGAGGTCCGAGCGTGCCGGATGGACTTTTTCGTCCGCTTCGGCCACCTTGATCAGCGAGCGGATCGCGGTGGGCGCGGTATAGAAGATCGAGCACTTGTGCCGCTCGATCATCTGCCAGAAGCGGCCGGCATTCGGCCAGGTCGGAACGCCCTCGAAGATGATCTGGGTCGCGCCGGCCGCCAGCGGGCCATACGCCACATAGGTGTGGCCAGTGATCCAGCCGATGTCGGCGGTGCACCAGAACACGTCTTCCGGACGCAGGTCGAAGGTCCAGTCCATCGTCAGCTTGGCCCACAGCAGGTAACCGCCGGTGGCATGCTGCACACCCTTGGGTTTGCCGGTCGAGCCCGAGGTATAGAGGATGAACAAAGGATGTTCGGCCGGCACCGCGACCGGCGCGCATTGGTCGGACTCGCCCTCGAGCGCTTCAGCGAAGGTGATGTCACGCCCCGCCACCATGTTGCAGGCGGTCTTGGTGCGCTCGAACACGAAGATGGTCTTGATCGTCTCGCAACCGCCCATGGCCAGGCCGTCGTCGACGATGGCCTTGAGCGGCAGTTCCTTGCCGCCGCGCATCTGGTAGTTGGCGGTGATGACCGCGACCGCACCGGCATCGATGATGCGTTCCTGCAGGGCCTTGGCCGAAAAGCCGCCGAACACCACGCTGTGGGTGGCGCCGATACGGGCGCAGGCCTGCATCGCGATCACGCCTTCGAGTGTCATCGGCATGTAGATCAGCACCCGGTCGCCCTTGCCGATGCCCTTGGCCTTGAGTGCGTTGGCAAACTGGCTGACCTTGGCGAGCAACTCGCGGTAGGTGGTGCGGGTGACGTTGCCGTCGTCCGACTCGAAGATCACCGCGGTCTTGTTCTCGACGTCGGTGCCGATGTGCTTGTCCAGGCAGTTGGCGCTGGCATTGAGCTCTCCGTCGTTGAACCATTGGTAGAACGGGGCGTTGGATTCGTCGAGCGTGCGCGTGAACGGCTTGTTCCAGTTCAGGTTCTCGCGCGCCAGGCGGGCCCAGAAACCCTCGTAGTCACGTTCCGCATCCGCGCACATGGCCTGGTAACCTGCCATGCCGGAAATGCGTGCGGCCTTGACAGTCGCCTCGCTGGGTTCAAACACCCGGTTTTCAACCAGAACGGATTGAATGGCACTCATCGCATGATCTCCTCTTTGTGGATAGCTTGTGAACTCTCGATGCCCCGACTGTCGCGCACGCCTCTTACAAGGCACTGACGCGCCAACTCCCGCCGGCAGCAACCGGTGCCGCCTCGGTCCTGCGACCTACAATGCGCCCTTCTACTTTACCCCTTCGCCGCACGCATGAGTGAACCCTCGAAACAGCCGCCCGTCGGCATTGCCCCCTTGTCCAAGCTGATTTTTGCCAGCCGCTGGCTGCAGTTGCCCCTGTATCTCGGGCTGATTGCGGCGCAGGCGGTCTATGTATTCCAGTTCTGGGTCGAACTGGTCCATCTGCTGGAGGCGGCATTCGGCAACCAGACCGCCTTGCAGGCGCTGATCACCAGCACCGGCTACAAGGCCGACTTTGAAATCAAGTCACTGAACGAGACCGTGCTGATGCTGGTGGTGCTGGCGCTGATCGACGTGGTGATGATCTCGAACCTGCTGATCATGGTGATCGTCGGCGGATACGAGACCTTTGTCAGCCGCATGAACCTGCAGATGCACCCGGACCAGCCGGAATGGCTCAGCCATGTGAACGCGTCGGTGCTCAAGGTCAAGCTGGCCACGGCCATCATCGGCATCTCGTCGATCCACCTGCTCAAGACCTTCATCAACGCCGCCAACTACAGCGAGAAGGTGTTGATGTGGCAGACCATCATCCACATCGTGTTCCTGCTGTCGGCGATGGCCATCGCCTATACCGACAAGCTGATGCACGTGCCCGCCAAGCCGGGCGCGAAATCAGGCGGTCACTGAGCCGCGCGCGACTGCTCGGTCGGCTTGGCGCGCGAGGCGACCTGCAGATGCAGTGCCGCCATCGCCATCAGGTTGGCTGACACCGGAGCGGTGACGAACAGGAACAGCGTGATCAGCAGTTCGTGCACCGCCGGTTCGCCGCGCGCCCAGCCCAGCACCAGGCTGGCCAGCAGGACACCACCCACGCCCAGTGTGGTGGCCTTGGTCGGCGCGTGCAGGCGCATGTAGAAATCCGGGAAACGGACCAGGCCGATCGCGCCAACCAGCGCAAAACTGCCACCGACCACCAGCAGGAAGGCGACCAGCCCTTCGATCCACAACGGATATACGGTTTCCATGCTGTCTCCTTTGCCTTATTCGATCACGTCGCCACGGGTCACGTAGCGCGACAAGGCCACCGTGCCGACAAAACCCAGCATCGCGACAATCAGCGCGGCCTCGAACAGGATGCCGGTCTGCCAGCGCACGCCGAGCAGGATGACCAGCGCGACCACGTTGATATACAGGGTGTCGAGTGCGAGGATCCGGTCCGGCATGTCCGGCCCGCGGATCAGCCGCAGCCCGCACAAGCCCACCGCCAGCGCAATGGCCAGCGTCGCGTAATCGAGGGCCCACGAAAGAATCATCCCAGTATCTCCTTCAGCGGCACTTCATAGCGCTGCTTGATTTGCGCCGCCATGGCGGCGACATCGTCGCAGTCGAGTGCATGCACCAGGATCAACCGGCGCTCCTCGTCGACGATGCACGACACCGTGCCCGGCGTCGTCGTGATGATGGTGGCCAGCAGCGTGATCGCGGTCGGATGGCGCACGTCCAGCGCAATCGGCACCCAGGCCGGTCGCGGATTGGAGGTCGGCGACAACACGATCCGCGCCACGGCAATATTGGAGACGATGATGTCCCACAACACGATCACGGCCAGGTGCGCCGCGCTGCGCCAGCTGCGCACGCGCAAGCGCTCGCCCAGGAAGCCGTCGACCAGGTGCGGCAGGCCCCAGCCCAGCACCAGCGCGGTGATCAATTGGGCCACCGCCAGGCTTTGCTGCAGCATCAGCCAACCCAGGGCCAGCACCACGGACAAGACCGGATGGGGCCAGACGCCACGTGATTTCATCGTGTCCCTCCGCTTTGTCCGGTATAGGGCCGCGCGGTCCGTGCCGCCGCGCCACCCTGCTCGCCCAGCACCGCGTCGGAATACGCCTGGCGATCGAGCAGCTGATCGGCCGCCGCAGCGGTGTAGCGCTGCAGCGGCGCCGCAAACACACTCATCGCGACGCTGGCCGCCAGCAGGAACATCGTCGCGCCCACCAGCGACGCGCTGGCGCCGGATGCTCCCGACGGCATGTCGGTGCGCACATGCCAGAACAAGGTGCTGCCGGCACGGGCCAGGCCCAGCAGCGACAGGAAACCGGCCAGCAGGACGATGGTCCAGACCACCGTGGCATGGGCATGGCCGCTGGACGCCTGCAACAGCATCAGCTTGCCGATGAACCCCGGCAAGGGTGGCAGGCCGACGCTGGAGGCGGCTGCCAGCAGCATCATCAGCCCCAGCAAGGCCGGCTGCGCCACCGGCGACGCCGGCTCGATACGCCCGCCGACCTCGCCACGCTGCGCAGCCACCAGTTCGATCAGCAGGAACAGGCCGGCCACCGTCAAGGTACTGTGCGCCATGTAATACAGCGCGGCCGACCAGGCCTGGGCGCCGAACAGGCCGATCGCCACCAGGATCGTGCCGACCGATGCCACCGTCAACCAGGCCACCAGCCGCGGCAAGCTTTGCGCAGCCAGGACGCCCATCACGCCGATCGCGCTGGTCAACACCGCCAGCGGCAGCAACAGCGGCTCGACCAGCAGCGCCGAGTCGCCGGCATCCGCACCGAAGATCACGCCGTGCACGCGCCAGATCGCATAGACCCCGACCTTGGTCATGATCGCGAACAAGGCGGCCACCGGTGCCGAAGCCGCTGCGTAAGTGGCCGGCAACCAGACCGACAAGGGCGCCAGCGCGGCCTTGAAGCCGAACACCACCAGCAGCAGCAGGGCCGCGACCTGCAACACCACCGCGTCCGGTCCGGTGACCAGCGGCACACGCACCGCCAGGTCGGCCATGTTCAGCGTGCCGGTCAATGCATACAACAAGGCCAGGCCGATCAGGAACAATGCCGACGCGCTGAGGTTCAGCACCACGTAATGCACCCCGACCCGCAAGCGCTCGCGTCCCAGGCCATGGAGCATCAGCACATAGCTGGCGATCAGCAACACCTCGAAGAACACGAACAGGTTGAACAGGTCACCGGTGACGAAGGCGCCGTTGAGCCCCATCAACTGGAACTGGAACAAGGCATAGAAATAGCGCCCGTGGCCGGCCCAGCCGCCAGTGGCGTACAGCAGCACCGGCAAGGCGATCAGCGAGGTCAACACCAGCATCATGGCCGA
>JBFJZP010000284.1:0-4791 GCA_041622095.1 Burkholderiaceae bacterium
GCGGGGCGTTGCCATGAACCTCGAAAAAGTGATCTTCGGCGCGTTTGTCATCCTCGCCTGCACGCTCAACTTCGGCTTCTTCGTCTGCGAGATCGACAACCCGCAGCATCACCACCTGCTCGAATTGGCGGCCACCGTGTTCGTCAACCTGATCGCGATGACCTTGAAGTTTGGTGACCGCACCCACATCGGCGCAGTGCATCTGGCCACGAGCATCGTCGCGGTGTTGCAACTCATCGCCGCCGCGCTGGTCTGGATGTGGGCGACCCGGGTGGCCGGCATGCCGACCGAAGGCGAAGTCATGGCCACCGTGGTGTCGCTGGCCGGCGGTGCGCTGGTGGCCAACTTCATCTCGGTTGCGCTGCTGATCGGCGAGACGCTGCGCCGCACACGCTGACGGCACGACGCGGCGGACGGGACGATGTCGGACATCCTCGTTCTCGTGTTGCGGCGGCTGCGTGCGCCCCTGATCACGCTGATCTCGGTCTACGCCATCTCGATTTTCGGACTGGTGCTGATGCCCGGCACCGACCCGTCGGGCCAACCCTGGCGGCTCAGCGTCTTCGACGCCTTCTACGTCATGACGTACACCGCGACGACGATCGGCTTCGGCGAGGTGCCATACCCTTTTTCGTACGCGCAGCGGCTGTGGATGACGGTGTCGATCTACCTGTCGGTGGTCGGATGGGCCTACACCCTGGGGTCGGTCTTCGCATTGACCCGGCACCCGGCATTCAAGCTGGCGCTGCAACGGCATCGGTTCGAGCGCAGCGTCGCGCGCATGACCGATCGCTTCTATGTCGTTTGCGGCTACGGCCAGAGTGGCCGAAGACTGGTCGCCGCGCTCGACCGCATCGGTTACGCGACCGTCGTTCTCGAGCACGACGAGCAACGCGCGCGGGCGCACCTGGTGAGCGATATGCAGCAGGCTACCGCCATGCTGGTCGCCGACGCCCGCACCCCCGATGTATTGCTGGCGGCCGGTATACGCATGCACCGCTGCATGGGGCTGATTGCGCTCACCGGTGATGACCAGGTCAACCAGGCCATCGTCATCGGCGCGCGGGCCCTGGCCAAGGACTGCAGGCTGCTGGCGCGGGTGAAGTCGGTTGCGGCACAGGAAATGCTAGGCGAGATCGGTGGCGTCATCGTCGTCAACCCCTTTCGCACCTTTGGACTGAACTTCGGCATGGCACTGTCCAGGCCGGACACCTTGCGGCTCGAGGATTGGATCACCGGCGTTCCGGGGGCCGATCCGCCGCCGCGCTTCGTGTTGCCGCGCGGCCATTGGGTGATCGCCGGATACGGCCGCTTCGGCCACGCAATCGCCGAAGCCCTCGCCGAGGCCGGGCTGACCTGGAAGGCGATCGATGTCGATCCGGCGCAATGCAGCGATGACGGTATCGTCGGCAACAGCGTTGCCGAGGAAGCCCTTCGCCGCGCCGGCATCGAGGAGGCCGTCGGGCTGATCGCATGCACCGACGTCGATGCCAGCAACCTCGCGGTGGTTACCGCTGCGCGGCGCTGTCACAAGAAGCTGTTCGTCGTGGTGCGACAGAACCAGGTCGGCAATCGGGCGCTGATCGAGGCCGCACACGCCAACATGGAGTTCGTTCAGGCGCAGCTGATGACCAACGAAGTCCTGCAGGAGATGACGACTCCGTTGCTGAACCGTTTCCTGCTGCACGCGCGCCAACAGCCGAACGCCTGGGCCGCCGGACTGATCCCCCGCCTGCGCGAGGTGGTCGGCGACACCGTCCCCTACATCTGGGGCGTGCGCATCGCGCCGGAACTGATCGGCGTGGCCCACGCTTTCGGCGAACGACCTGAGCCGCCGTTCGCGCTGTCACACCTGATGCACGATCCGGACCAGCGCAGCGTCAGGCTGCCGGTCGTTGCATTGATGCTCAGCCGTGGTGGCAAGGACACACTGCTGCCCGACGTCAACACGCCGCTGGCGAAAAACGACCGCGTCGTCTTTGCGGGTACCCCGGCGATCGAGCGGTTGCAACGGCGAACGCTCGCCGACGACGTCGTGATCGACTACCTGCGCACCGGCAAGGAACCACCGCGCACCTGGCTCGGCAGGCTGTTGACGCGCAGCTAGAAAAATGAACTTGCGACAGATTGAAGTGTTCCGGGCGGTGATGCTGGCTGGCACCGTCTCCGGTGCCTTCGGGGCAGCGCGGATGTTCTTCGGCATGAAGCAATGAGCCATTCACCTTCGCAACTGCGATGGTTTTGCGGTCTTCGAACCGACATCACCCCCACGGTAGCGCTGGCGCCGCCGGTCCTGCTGCGGCAAGTTTTTGGCCTGGCGAAGGCACCGGCTCCGGGCCGCCGCAGCCTGATCTGGTCGGGGCGCGGGTGAAAGTGGAGGATTTGCCTTCGCCTTCCTCAGACGCTGCGAGCCCGGTCGGCCTTGAACCGGGCGCGGAACGCGCCGAACGCTCCGGCGTCGAGTGATGCGCGCACCTCGCGCATCAGGTTCAGGTAGTAGTGCAGGTTGTGGATGCTGGCCAGCATCGGGCTGAGCATCTCGCCGCAGCGCTCCAGGTGGTGCAGGTAGGCGCGCGAGAAACCGTCGCGCCCACCGTCTGCATACGCGACGCCGGATTTCCCGGCGCAGGCGTAGCAGGTGCAGGTCTCGTCGAGCGGCTTCGGATCGGCCTTGTGCCGCGCGTTGCGGATCTTCAGGTCGCCGAAGCGGGTGAACAGGCTGCCGTTGCGGGCGTTGCGGGTCGGCATCACGCAGTCGAACATGTCCACGCCTTGTGCCACGCCTTCGACCAGGTCTTCCGGCGTGCCGACACCCATCAGGTAACGCGGTTTGTGGCTTGGCAGCCGGTGCGGCGTGTGCGCCATGATGCGCAGCATCTCGTCCTTGGGTTCGCCGACACTGACGCCGCCAACCGCATAACCGGGGAAGTCCATCGCGACCAGCTGCTCCAGCGACTCCTGGCGCAGGTGTTCGAACATGCCGCCTTGCACGATGCCGAACAAGGCGTTCGGGTTTTCCAGCCGGGCGAACTCGGTCTTGCAGCGTTCGGCCCAGCGCAGGCTCAGTTCCATCGACTGACGCGCCTCGGTCTCGGTCGTCAGCTGACCCTTGGTCTTGGGTTCGACCGAGATGTACGGCGTGCATTCGTCGAACTGCATGACGATGTCGGAGTTGAGCAGGGTCTGGATCTGCATCGAGATCTCGGGCGTCAGGAACAGTTTGTCGCCGTTGACCGGCGACGAGAACTTCACGCCCTCTTCGGAGATCTTGCGCATCTCGCCCAGCGACCAGACCTGGAAGCCGCCGGAGTCGGTCAGGATCGGCTTGTCCCATTGCTCGAACGCGTGCAGGCCGCCGAACTGCTGCACGACGTCCAGCCCCGGGCGCATCCACAGGTGGAAGGTATTGCCCAGGATGATTTGCGCATCCATGTCGTTCAGGCTTTGCGGCGTCACGCCCTTGACCGTGCCGTAGGTTCCCACCGGCATGAAGATCGGCGTTTCGACCACGCCATGGTTCAGTGTCAACCGGCCGCGCCGGGCATGGCTGCCGGCGTAGCCTGCTTGCGGGGCGTCGGTCTGGAGGAGGTCGAATTGCAGCATGGAGTCGTGTATTGGTGGGCGATCGGCGTCGTTTTACCGGGCGCTGGTGCCGGGCGCAGCGCCATCGGCCGGGGCGGCATGCTGATGGCTCAGCAGCATGGCGTCGCCATAACTGAAGAAGCGGTAACGCTCGGTTATCGCGTGCTGGTAAAGGGCGCGGATATGGTCGTAACCGGCAAATGCGCTGACCAGCATCATCAGGCTGGACTTGGGCAGATGGAAGTTGGTGATCAACCGGTCGATGACCCGGAAGTCGAAACCCGGCGTGATGAAGATATCGGTGTCCCCCTCGGTCTGGCCGCTGCGGGCCCAGCTCTCGAGCGTGCGCACGGTGGTCGTTCCGACCGCGACCACGCGGCCGCCACCGGCCTTGCAGTCTGCGATCGCCTGGCGGGTGGGCTCGGGAATCCGGTACCACTCGCTGTGCATCTGGTGCTCGGCGATGTTCTCGGTCTTGACCGGCTGGAAGGTGCCGGCGCCGACATGCAGCGTCACGAAAGCATGGTCGACGCCGCGCGCGGCGAGCGCGGCGAACAAGTCATCGTCGAAATGCAGCGCGGCGGTCGGCGCGGCCACTGCACCGGCATGGCGGGCGAACACCGTCTGGTAACGCGCGATGTCCTGCTCGGAGTCGGCATGCGCGATATACGGCGGCAGCGGCACATGGCCGTGGCGCTCCATCAAGGTGTAGGGGTCGTCACCAGCGTCGTTCGACAACACGAAGCGGAACATCGTGCCGTCGGCGTCGGGCCAGCGCCCGAGCAGCGTGGCGCGCAGCGTGTCGCCACTGCCGGGTGCGGCGACCAGCGCCAGCGTGGTGCCGACCTCCGGCTTCTTGCTGACCCGCATATGGGCCACCACCTGGTTGCCGCCCAGTACGCGCTCGATCAGCAGTTCGACCTTGCCACCGGTCGGTTTTTCGCCGAACAAGCGGGCCTTGACCACCTTGGTGTCGTTGAACACCAGCAGGTCGCCGGCGCGCAGCAGCTCGGGCAGCTCGTGAAAGATCCGGTCGACCGGCACCGTGCCCTGGCCGTCGAGCAGGCGCGAGGCGCTGCGTTGCGGGGCCGGATGCTGGGCGATCAGTTCCGCGGGCAGCGGGAAGTCGAAATCGGAGAGGGTGTGGACGCGCGTGGCGTCGCTGATGGCAGTGGACATGTGCTTGAGGGCTTTACCGGCCCGTACCAA
>JBFJZP010000285.1:0-4791 GCA_041622095.1 Burkholderiaceae bacterium
AGCAATGCGGTCAGCACACCGCCGAAGACGAAGCTGCGGTGCTGCAGCGCGCGCCGCCACAAGGGCTGCGTCACCGGCGCGGCGAGAACAGTTGCGCCGCTCATATGTCGCTCGCCTTCACCCGCGGGTCGATGACGGCGTACAAGACGTCGACGACGAAGTTGACCAGCACCACCATGGCGGCCAGGAACATCACGCAGTTGCGCACCACGATCAGGTCGCGGTTGGAGATGGACTGGAAAATCAGCCGCCCAAGCCCGGGCAGGTAGAAGACGTTCTCGACCACGATGGTGCCGGCCAGCAATTCGGCCGACTGCAGGCCCATGATCGTGACCACCGGGATCATTGCGTTGCGCAGCACATGGCCCCACAGGGTTGCGCGTTGCGACAGGCCCTTGGCCCTGGCGGTGCGCACATAGTCTTCGCGCATCACCTCGAGCACGGCAGAGCGCGTGATCCGCGCCAGGATCGCGGCCTGCACCACGGCGAGCGACAAGGCGGGCAACAGCAGCGCGCGGATACCCGGCACGATGCCCTCGCTCCAGCCTGGAAAGCCGCCGGCCGAGAACCACTGCAGCTTGACCGAGAACAACAGGATCAGCAGGATGGCGAACCAGAAATTGGGAATGGCGATACCGACCTGGGTCAGGCCCATCAGGCCGACATCGCCGAGCTTGTTGTGGCGCGCGGCGGCATAGATTCCGACCATCAAGGCCAGCACCGTGGTCAGGCTCATCGCCATCAGCGCCAAAGGAATGGTCAGGGTCAGGCGCTCGAGCATCAGGTCGGCGACCGGCGAGCTGTACGCGTAGCTGTCGCCGAGGTCGCCGGTCAACATGCCGACGATCCAGTTCCAGTAGCGCTCGGACGCGGGTCGGTCCAGCCCCAGTTTTTCGGCCAGCGCCTGCACGGATTCCGGTGTGCCTTCCGGCCCCATCATGATCTCGGCGGCGTTGCCGGGCAGGATCTCGAGGACCAGGAACACCACGATCGAGGCGCCGATCAAGGTGGCGATCAGCGTCAGGACGCGCTTGAGGAGGAATGGCCCCATGTCGTATCCGACTCAGCTGCGCTGTCCGCGACGAAGCGGCTCCCGCAGTGACTTGCACCCACCAATACCAAGGGTCGCCGACCGGGTCATTCGAACGGGCGGATAATCAGGACTGAAGTGCCACTGGTTGGCATATCCGTGAATAAACCGGTCTTACGCTCCATGTCGCTGATCATTACCGATGAATGCATCAATTGTGATGTGTGTGAGCCCGAGTGTCCGAACGAGGCGATTTTTCTCGGGCAGGAGATTTACGAGATCGACCCGCACAAGTGTACAGAATGTGTGGGGCACTTCGACGAGCCGCAGTGTGTGCAGGTATGCCCGGTCGCCTGTATTCCGGTTCATCCGGATTTCATCGAAGACAAGGAAACCCTGTGGGCGAAGTTTCGCCGCTTGCAGGCGAGTGCCGGCCCGGCGAAGCCGGCTTGAGAAGGCCCCAGGCCGGCGGGAACAGGCTTCGCTGACGTACGACTGCGGCTAGCAGGGCTAGCAGGGCTAGCAGGGCTGGCAGGGCTGGCAGGTTTGACAGGGCTGCGGACCTTGCCCTGACATGGCTCAGTTTTTCGCGGCCTTTGCGGCCTTGTCCTTTTTTGCCGGCACCGTCACCGCCGTCAGGATCTCTACTCCTTCGCTTTTCTTGTTTGCTTTTGATTTCGCCATCTTGGCGCCAGCGGTGCCGCCGGGCCGGCCGGCAGCCTTGTCGCCGTTGTCTCTTGTCTGGGCTCCCGGTGCCGGCCGTGTCGACGACACGGACTTTTCAAGCATGAGCCGTTCGCGCTCCAGCTGCAGCGCCAGCTTGCGGGTTTGTACGGTGGCGGCATCGGTCTGGGCCTTTTGCGCGGCGCTGCGGCTGTCGTCGATCGATAGCGTGCTGGCGCCGGCACACGGCGTGTCGCCATAACTGCTGCCGCAGCGGTAGATGGTCTGGCCGGAGACGGTCAGCACATACCAGCTGCAGCAGGCCAGGAGCAGGTTGCGTACATATGAAGCTTGGTGCTGGCGCATGATGGCTGACTCCCGCGTCCGGTTTGCCTGCCGGGAGGGGCCAGGCGCCAATCGCTTGGCGCCAGCATGTCACGCCGGCTTGTCGACAGGATTTTGCGGCGCGGCGCGGGTGTGCAACAACATGGTTGCCTTGGCCACTTCATCACTTTGCAGGAAAGGCACCGCCTTGAGCGAACGCGTGATGCAGTCGTCGATCGCCTCCCGATGTTCCGGCCGGGGCTTCTTGAGCACCCAGTTGACCACCTCCGACTTGACGCCGGGGTGTCCGATGCCCAGGCGAAGGCGCCAGTAGTCGTCGGTGCCGAGCTGGTCGTGGATGTCGCGCAGGCCGTTATGGCCGGCATGGCTGCCGCCGCGCTTGAGCTTGACCTGGCCCGGCACGATATCGAGTTCGTCATGCGCGACCAGGATTTCCTGCGGCGTGATCTTGAAGAACCGCGCCAATGCCGCAACCGATCGACCGGAGAGATTCATGAAGGTCTGGGGCTTGAGCAGCCAGACTGCCTGTCCCTGCATGCTGGTGCGCGCCACCTGGCCCTGCCAGGCCTTGTCGTAGGAAAGGCGCAGGCCCAGGGTGTCGGCGAAAGCGTCGATCCACCAGAAACCGGCGTTGTGGCGCGTGTCTTCGTACTCCGGCCCGGGATTTCCCAGCCCGACAAACAACTTGATCATGGGCAAATTATCTTCGCTTGGTGTGTGTCGCCGAATCGGGGCGACAGGCGTCGTGCCAAAAAGAAACGGCCCACCGAGGTGGGCCGTCGCGGCAAACCGGAAAGGCCGGTTTACTTCTTGGCTGCAGGCGCTTTCGCTGCCGGGGCCTTGGCGGCCGGAGCCTTGCCACCCTTGGCGTCTGCTGCCGGTGCTGCTGCAGCTGCGGCTTCGGCGTTGGCTTCCGACGCTTCGGCAGCCGGCATCACCACCGAGACCAGCACCGGGTTGGCCTTGCCGCCCTTGACGGGGGTAACGCCACGCGGCAGCTTGATGTCCTTGAGACGCAGCGACTTGCCCTTGACCAGGCCGGACAGGTCCACTTCGATGAACTCCGGCAGGTTGGACGGCAGGCAGGAGACGTCGAGCTCGGTCAGGACGTGGTTCACCAGGCAGTGGTCGACCTTGACGGCATTCGATTCTTCCTGGTTGACATAGTGCAGTGGCACTTTCAGGTGCATGCGGGTCTTGGCGTCGACGCGCTGGAAGTCGATGTGCAGCACCAGCGGCTTGAACGGGTGCATCTGCAGGTCACGCAGCAGGACCTTGTGCGTGGTGCCGTCCACTTCCATTTCGAGGATCGACGAATGGAAGGCTTCTTTCTTGATCGCATGGAACAAGGCGTTGTGGTCCAGTTCGATCAACTGGGGCTGGCCGTTCTCGCCACCATAGACGATACCCGGTGTGCGACCGGTGATGCGGAGACGGCGGCTCGCACCCGTGCCCTGCTTGGCGCGCTCAAAAGCGACAAATTTCATGATTCACTCCATCTGGAGTCCACCGCGACCAGTGTGACCCCTGTTAAAAAAGCCGACCCGCGTTAAGACGCCAGGACGGCCACCAATGCCCCGTCAGGGCAACCTCTTCAGAAAAGGTTGTCCTGGTCCGAGAACAAACTCATGACCGAGTCGCCCTTGGCAATACGCTGGATCGTCTCTGCGATCAGCGGTGCCACGGTCAACTGGCGAATCTTCCGGCAAGCCTGGGCTGCGTTGTTGAGCGGAATGGTGTCGGTGACAACCACTTCGTCCAGCGCGGATCCCTGCGTGATGCGCTCAATCGCCGGGCCGGAAAAGATCGGGTGCGTGCAATAGGCGTAGACCTTCTTGGCGCCACGTTCCTTGAGAACTTCGGCAGCCTTGACCAGCGTACCGGCGGTGTCGATCATGTCATCCATGATCACGCAGTTGCGGCCTTCGATCTCGCCGATCACATGCATCACTTCGCTGACATTGGCCTTGGGCCGGCGCTTGTCGATGATGGCCAGGTCGCAACCGAGTTGCTTGGCCAGGGCGCGGGCGCGCACCACGCCACCGACGTCGGGCGACACCACGATCAGGTCGTGGTAGCTGCGCTGGCGCAGGTCGCCCAGCAGTACCGGCGACGCATAGATGTTGTCGACCGGAATGTCGAAGAAGCCCTGGATCTGGTCGGCATGCAAGTCCATGGTCAGGACCCGCGCCACACCGACCGTCTGCAACATGTTGGCCACGACCTTGGCCGTGATCGGCACCCGTGTGGAACGCGGGCGGCGGTCCTGGCGGGCATAACCGAAGTAGGGGATGACCGCGCTGATGCGTTCGGCAGAAGCGCGCTTGAGCGCGTCGACCATGATCAGCAGTTCCATCAGGTTTTCGTTCGTCGGCGCGCAGGTGCTTTGCACCACGAACACGTCGCGGGCGCGTACGTTCTGATTGATTTCGACGGTGACCTCACCGTCGGAGAAGCGGCCGACCTTGGCTGCGCCCAGCGCAATCCCGAGGTGGCTTGCAATGTCGGCCGCCATCAGCGGATTCGCATTGCCGGTGAAAACCATGAAATCTGGGGGTTGCGCGGCCTGCATGGGTATCTCGGCGATCAGGTTAGGATTTTCGCCGGGGACTGAGCCTTCGGCACGAACATCGAATTTGGCAGGGGAGGAAGGATTCGAACCTTCGCATGCTGGAATCAAAATCCAGTGCCTTAACCAACTTGGCGACTCCCCTACACAGGTTGATGGCATTTCGCCATCCACCGTCAAACCT
>JBFJZP010000286.1:0-4765 GCA_041622095.1 Burkholderiaceae bacterium
CCAGCATCACCCCGGTCGGCGCCAGATCGAACACCTTGGCGACACCGAGATAGACCGACGGATCCGGCTTGTAGGCCCTGAACACCTCGGCCGACAACACGCAGTCCCAGGGCAGGCCGCCATGTTTGGCCATATGGGTCAACAAGCCGATGTTGCCGTTGGACAGGCTGCAGATGATGTAGCGCTGCTTGAGCCGCATCAGGCCGGGCACGCTGTCCGGCCAAGGGTCGAGCCGGTGCCACACCTTGTTGAGATGCGATTTTTCCGCTTCGCTCAGGTGTTGGATGTCGAACTGCGCGAGCACGTCGTTCAGGATCATGCGGTGCAGGTCGTCGAGCAGCGTCCAGCCCAGTTCGCCGGACATGACCCGACGCATCGCCGGCTGGTATCCATTGCGCCAGGCCAACGCAAATGCCGCGCCGTCGACGCCCAGCCCCATGGCATCGACCTCGCGCCGGATGCTGCCGTGCCAGTCGACCACGGTGCCGAAGACGTCAAATGCCAGGACACGGGGAGCGATCGGTTTCATGGTCAAGCCTTGTCTTTGCAGTGCATAGCTCGGATGTTACCCATTTGCCGCCATGGTTGGCGTGCCGGCCGGCCAGTGGACACCAGCGCGCCGTCCACACAGGCTCTCGCTGGCAGAGCCACACGGCGCGGCGCGGAATCGGCCCCGGCTACCGGTACGATCCCATGGTGTCGCACCAGCCTACGATGCATCCGACGTGTCGATTCAATTCGCCAGTCGCCTGAGCAGGCGCAACCGGACGCTGACGCGGGTGGGCCTGGGCGCCTTGTTGTCACTCATGCTGCGTTGCAGAACGCGGTGGTCTCGAATCTCTCGCAAGCTGAAATCCGGACACCCCATGTCACTCGCCTGGTCACCGACATCGGTAGCAGTATCGACAAGCTGCTGTACCGGGGCCACCATGCGACGCCGACCGTGCGGGCGAACCGCCGACGACTGCGGACTCTGCTGTGGCTGGTCGGCGCATTCTTTGTCGGCGGGTTGATCGGTGCGTTCGGTTCTCGGTTCTCAGTCAGTGGGTTACAGTTCGGCGGTTCTGCTGGCTCTGTTGCCGGTGCTGATGGCTGGCATGCCGGCCGTCGACGATTGGCAGGAGTGATTGCGGCGTGTGCAGCCGCCCCGTAGACATGTCGCAGCGAATAGCCGACCGGATTGCGCCCGGTCGGTGCGGTGCCATACTGCCCACACGCCAATCCGGGTCTTCCGCCACCTGACGTTTATTCATGACCATGCAGGAACCCCCTGTGACGCCTGTGGGCAGGCCGGACACCGCCGCCTCGCATGCCTTCGGGCGTTACGCCTTGCGCCGCCTGGTGGCCGACACCGACCTGGCGCATGTCTGGCTGGGGTCGGATCCCCACACCGGACGCGATGTGCGCATCAAGCTGGTCAAGCCCGGCCCTGATGTGGATGCGGCGCAGATGGCGTCATGGGTGCACAAGGCCAATCAGCGCAGCCATCTGGCGCATCCGGCGATCCTGCCGCTGCAGGAAGTCGGCGTGCTGCACGGCCAGCCTTTCCTGGTGTCCGGCTGGGTTGCGGGACAGACACTGGCCGACCGGATGGCGACTTCGGCCGCAGCGGTGTCGGCACGTCGGGCAAGCGGCTGGATGCTGGAGGTGCTCGACGCGTTGGTGCTGGCGCACGCGGCAGGCCAGGTCCATGGCCGCCTGCATCCGGGCAACATCCTGATTGACGAGCAGGGCCGCGCCCGTTTGCTCGACTTCGCGGTTCCGGTCCGGGTGACCGATCCTGCGGCTGCTGCTGCGCAAGCGCGGGCACTGGCGCCCTGGTGGCCCAGCGGTCAGCGCATGGCAGCGGACAACGACGCGGACGCGGACCTCCATGCGGTCGGTATGGTGCTGGCCTGCCTGCTGTCGGGCCGGCGCATCACGCCCGGCGCAGCGGCCGCAACTGCCGAACCCGGGGCCGCTGGCTGGCCCGCGGGATCGGACCCCGACTTGCGTGCCATCGTGCAGGCCGTGCTGGCGCCCGAAGCTGGCGCACCGCGTTCGAGTGCGCGGGATTTCCACGATACGCTGGCGCGCTGGTCCCATGCTGCAGCGGGCCTGGCGTCGTCGTCGGATCGTGCGGCACCAGGTCACTCCAGCGCCAGCGATGGCGCGCTCGAACGGCTGTTGAAACGGATGCAGCAAAACGAGGACTTTCCGGCGATGTCGCATGCGGTGTCGCGTATCCAGGCGATGGTCGCATCCGATACCGAGAGCGTCGGGGCGGTGGCCGACGAGATCCTCAAGGACGTGGCCTTGTCCAACAAGCTGCTGCGTATCGTCAACAGCGCGTATTACGCGCGCGGCGGCGGCATTGCCACGATTTCGCGGGCGGTCACGCTGATCGGCTTCAATGGCGTGCGCAACATGGCGATGGGGTTGGTGTTGCTCGAGGGCATGCAGGACAAGGCCCATGCGCAGATCCTGACCGAGGAGTTCGTGCGCGCGTTGCTGGCCGCATCGATCGCCCGCGAAATCGCGTCGGCCGGCGGCAACGGGGAAGAAGCCTTTATCGGCGCGATGTTCCAGGACCTGGGGCGTCTGCTCGCAATGTATTATTTTCCGCTGGAGGCACAGCAGGTACGCCAGTTGCTGCGCGACGGCGCCGGCAAGCTCAACGAATCCAGCGCATCGATACGGGTGCTGGGGCTGGATTACGAGGCGCTGGGCCTGGGTGTGGCGAAGTTGTGGGACCTGCCGGCCGACATCCGGCGCTACATGCACCAGCCTGTCGGCGGTCCGCCGCAACGTGTGGCGGCCGACACGCTGGAGCAGATGCGCTGGACCACGCTGGCAGCCAACCGGCTGGCCGACATATGGCTCAAGGTCGAGCCGGCAGAGCAGGCGGGCCGGCTCGATGCGGTGCGCAAGTTGTTCGCGCGCGCACTGGACTGTACGCCGGACGCAATACGCGACGCGATGGAGCAGGCGCGGCGCAAACTGATCGACCTGGCCGCGCTGATGGAGTTGCAGATCACGCCCGGCAGCGCGGCCGAACAACTGCTTCGGCCCTTGGCGCCGGACAGGCCGCAGGCCGATGAGGTCGCGATGCCTGCCGGTCCCCAAATGCCGGCACTGGAGGCGGCGATCGCAGCCGGTCGGCCACTGTTCGACAAGTTGACCGCCGGGTTGGCGGATGTCGACCGGGCAAGGGCAAGCGGCATTGCGTTGCCAGATTTGTTGCAACTGGTGATCGATGTCCTTTATCGCAGCACCGGGGTGTCGCATGTGTTGTTCTGCCTGCGCGATGCCCACACCGGCAGCTTGACCGCGCGCTTGGGACGGGGTGACGGCATCGATGCGATCGTGCGGGGTTTCCAGGTGACACTCACGGCCGATGGCTCCGACCTGTTTCAGGCCGTGTGCATGCGCGGCGCCGACATGGTGATCGGCGACATTCGCGTGGCACGGGTGTCCGAGCGGCTGCCGTCGTGGTATCGCAAGCTGATCCAGCCCCAGGCGCAGTCGATGCTGCTGTTGCCGCTGAAGCTCGGCGATCGACCGATTGCGCTGATCTACGCCCACACCCAGGGCAACCGGACACTGAGTGTCAGCGACAAGGAAATCGCCTTGTTGCGCCAGTTGCGCGACCGGGTGTTATCGGCCTTGAGGCCGCCACGCTGACGCATCTGCCGACGCTTATCCGCTTGACTGGCCACCGGCCCTGGGCAGGGGGTCGGAGATTGGCTACACTGGTCTTGGCTTTCACCCTGCGACAGGAGGCATCATGAAACCCATTGTTGAACTATTTCGCAAGCGTGACCCGACGCTTTTCAAGGTGGCGCCGCATGTTATGGTGTTCGACGGCCTCCAATTGCTGGCAGACCATGGCGTCGGCGCCATGCTGGTGATGGAGGGCGACAAACTCGTCGGAGTGTTCTCTGAGCGCGACTACACGCGCAAGGTGGCATTGGAAGGCAAGAACTCGCGCGAGACGCCGATCTCCGACATCATGACGGCGGAAGTCATCACGGTGGCACCGAAGACCGGTACCCGCGAATGCATGGCACTGATGAGTCAGCACAAGATCCGCCACTTGCCGGTGGTGGATAACGGCAAGGTCATCGGCATGATCTCGATCCGCGACATCATGGACGACATCATCACGGAGAACGAACAGACCATCGCGCAGTTGCAGACCTACATCACCAGCTAGGCGCCGGCGCGGCCCGGCGCTCAGTCGACGCCGCGCCAACCCGGCTGATCGCGGTCCAGCAGGCGTTTGACGGCGGCAAAGAACAGGTCGCTCTGCGCGCGTTCGCTCTCGATCTGGGCAGCGACCTCGCGGCACTGTGCGTCGGGCACGACACGCAAGGGCTTGCCGCCCGCGACCTGCATCGCCAGGGTCTGGTGCATGCAGGCCCGCTCCAGGTAATACAGGTCATCGAATGCCCAGGCCATGGTGCTGCCGGTGACGGTGACGCCGTGGCTGGCCATGAACATCACCGCATGACCCTGCATCGCGCGGGCAATCCGTTCGCCTTCCGCCGCCTCCAGTGCGACACCGCCGTAGACATCGTCATAACCGACCCGACCCCAGAAACGCAGTGCGTTCTGGTTGCAATAGGCGAGGCGGCCGTCCTGCACCAGCGTCAGTGCGGTGGCATACGGCATGTGGGTGTGCAGGATCGCCTTGGCATGCGGGTTGAGCCGGTGGATCCATGAATGAATGAAGAATGCGGTCGGCTCGATCGCATGGCGGCCTTCGATCACCGAGCCCTGGCCG
>JBFJZP010000287.1:0-4758 GCA_041622095.1 Burkholderiaceae bacterium
GCTGCAGCGCCTGCACCAGGTCCTGCTTGTCATAAGCGTAAGGAAACAGGTATTCGACCGCATCGAAGCCGGCGTCCCGCGCAGCCTTGAAGCGCTCCATGAACGGCAGCTCGTTGAACAACATCGTCAGATTGGCGGCGAAGCGGGGCATGGTTTTCCTTGTCGGTAGTCGGGTTGTCGATCGGATGGTCGAAGGTTTCAGGCCAGCAGGTCGTGCAGGCTGCGTGCGATCACCTTGGTGGCGCGGCGCAGGTCGTCCAGCACCAGGTGTTCGTCGGCGCGTTTGGCATTCGACTCGCGCACCGTGCGCGGCCCGGCGCCATAAATCACGCCCGGGATGCCGGCTTCGCAAAACAGGCGTACGTCAGTGTAAAGCGGCGTTCCGAGCGCCGGAATATTCTCGCCGAATACCTGCTCGCCGTGTTTCTGCAATGCATCGACCAGCGGCTTGTTGCCCGGCAGCGGGCGCATCGCGTTGGCCAGCAGCAGGCGCCGGATCTCGACCGTGACGCCGGGCATGGCTGCGGCCGCGTCCTGGATGATGCCGCGCAGCGTGGCCTCGACCTCGGCCGGATTCTCCTCGGGAATCATGCGACGGTCGAGTTTGAAGCGGGCCAGGCCGGGCACGACATTGGTGTTGGTGCCGCCTTCGATCGTGCCCACGTTCAGGTAGGGATGCGTGATGCCCTCGACCTGTGAGCGGACCTGCTTGTACAAGGTGTTCTGCGCGTAGAGCCGGTTCAGGATCTGCACCGCTGCATGGATGGCGTCGACGCCGCTGTCGGGTATTGCCGCATGCGCCATCTTGCCGTGCACCGTCACCTCCATCTGCAGGCAGCCGTTGTGCGCGGTGATGACCTGGTAGCTGAATCCGGCGGCGACCATCAGGTCCGGGCGGATGATCTTGTGCTTGAGCAGCCAGGCCGGTCCGACCTCGCCGCCGAACTCCTCGTCGTAGGTGAACAGCAACTCGACGCTGCCCCTGGCCGGGCGGGCCACCGCCTCCAGCGCCCGCAGCGCAAAGGTATAGGTGGAGAAATCGCATTTGCTGACCGCTGCGGCGCGCCCGTAGATCCGCCCCTCCGCGATCTCGCCGCCATAAGGGTCGTGGGTCCAGCCGTCGCCCGGCGGCACGACATCGCCGTGGGCGTTGAGCAATACCGTCGGCCCGTCGCCGTATCGGCGCCGCGCCACCAGGTTGGTGACCGACATCATGCCGACGGCCCGTACTTCCGCCTCGGGCACCGGGTGCTTCTCGACCTCGATGCCCATGCCGGAGAGCAGTTCGGCGGTGCGCTCCGCATGGGGCGCATTGTTACCCGGCGGGGTGTCGGTGGGCACCCGGATCAATTGCTGCAGGAAGGCGACTTGTTCGTCGAAGTGCTGGTCGATCCAGGCGTCGAGTCGGGCGTAGGTGCTCATGGTGATGGATAAGTGAGACGGTTCAGCTGGCCTGGGCCGTCAGTTGCAGCAATTGCTGGAATGCTTCGACGGCCAGCTGCATGTCGTCGCTGGTCGTCGATTCGAGGGGGTTGTGGCTGATGCCGGCGTTTTCTCCGCGGACGAACAGCATGGCCTGTGGCATGACTTCATGCAGTTTCATCGCGTCGTGTCCGGCGCCGCTGGTCATGGTGTGCAAGGGCACGCCGAGTGCCTGGACCGCCTGCTCCCAGCGTGCCTGCCACAACGGTGCGCTGGGGGCTGCAGCGGCCCGCATCGTCTCCTCCAGCGTGAAACGCAGCTGGCGCCGGTCGCAGATCGCCTGCAACTCGGCCAGCACGTCATGGGCCATGGCATCGCGCTGCGCGTCCGACGGCGCACGCAGGTCGAGCGAGAAGCGGCAACGACCCGGCACCACGTTGATCGACCCGCCGGGCACCTGCAGTTGCCCCACCGTCGCCACGGAATCCGCATCCTGCAGGGCACGCCGCTCGACCGCCAGCACCAGTTCGGCGGCGCCGGCGGCGGCATCGCTGCGCCGGTCCATCGGTGTCGTGCCGGCATGGCAGGCGGTGCCGATGAACTCGACCAGGTAACGCACGCTGCCGTTGATCGACGTCACCACCCCCAGCGGCAGGTCCAATTCGCCGAGCACCGGGCCTTGTTCGATATGCACCTCGACAAACCCCAGGTAACGGCTCGGATCGCGCTTGAGCGAGGCGATCGCGTCGATGTGCAGGCCGGCCTGTGCCATCGCCTGGCGCATCGGTATGCCGTCGGCGTCCTGCTGGTCCAGCCATTCGTTGCGAAAGTCGCCGATCAGCGCGCCCGATCCGAGGAAGGTGGCCTTGTAGCGCTGGCCTTCCTCCTCGGCGAAACCGATCACCTCGATGTCGAATGGCAGGCGCGTGCCGCTGCGATGCAACTCCTGCACGCAGGCCATCGGCACGAAGATGCCGAGCCGGCCGTCGTATTTGCCGGCATTGCGCACGGTGTCGTAGTGGCTGCCGGTCATCAGCGTCGGCGCATCGGCGCGTGATGCGCGGTAACGCCCGACCACGTTGCCGACCGCGTCGATCTGCACCGTGTCGAAACCACATGCCAACATCTGGTCACGGATCTGCGCGGCACAGGCACGGTGTGCATCGGTCAGGTAGGTGACGGTCAGCTGCCCGTTCTCCGCATAATCCGGGTCGGAGTACACGCTGAGCTGCTCCTGCCAGTCCCAGACCTGGTGGCCGAGCGCCGGCACCACAGCGAACTTGTCGTTCAGGCGCAGCTCGACGATGCGGTGGATGTTGTGCAGGCACTCCTGCAACTCGACGTCGGGATGGTTCTGCACCCGGCGCTCGAAGGTGGCCAGGATCTGCTGCTTGGACAGGCCGTCGCCACGCGGCCCGCGCACTGCCAGGATGAACGGAAAGCCGAAACGCGCGGCATATTGCGCGTTCAGCCGTGCGATCGTCGCCAGTTCGTCTGCGCTGCATTGCGTCAGCCCGGCCTTGTTCTGCTCCAGCGTGGATTCCGCTGTCAGCGTATGGTCGCGCATCGCCTTGCCGGCGAGTTCCGGATGCGCGCGAATCAGCGTGACCTGGGCTTCGCGCCCGGCTTCGCGCAGCACCTGCACCATGCAATGCTTGAGATGCGCCAGCGAGCGAAACGGCCGGCTCGCCAGCGCCTGCTCGGCAATCCAGGGGGAATGCTCGTACAGGCCCTCGAGCATGGTGCAGGCTTGCGCATGGGTTGCGGCGTTGAGTTGTTGCAGGGTCAGCTGGGACATGGTGGTGCGGCTTTCAAATGGTGCAGGGATGGGTCTGCCTCCAGTGGCGCGCGATGTCCAGCCGGCGGCAGATCCAGACATGCGAATGCTGTTGCACATGGTCGAGGAAGCGTTGCAGCGCGCACATGCGCCCCGCACGCCCGAGCAGCCGGCAATGCATGCCGATGCTCAGCATGCGCGGTGTGTCGGCACCGTTCGGGTCGCCTTCGGCGTACAACACGTCGAAGGCGTCGCGCAGATAGGTGAAGAAATCATCGCCTTGCGCAAAACCCTGGGCCGACGAAAAGCGCATGTCGTTGGTGTCCAGCGTGTAGGGGACGATGAGTTGCGGCACGACCGTGCCATCGCTCTTGCGCACCTGCATCCAGAACGGCAGGTCATCGCCGTAGTAGTCGCTGTCGTACTCGAAGCCGCCGTAGTCGGCCACCAGGCGCCGTGTGTTCGGGCTGTCGCGCCCGGTATACCAGCCGAGCGGGCGTTCGCCGGTCATCTGGGTGATGATGTCCATGCCGATGCGCATGTGTTCGCGCTCGGTGGCTTCGTCCAGGTTCTGGTAGCTGATCCAGCGCCAGCCGTGGCAGGCAATCTCGTGCCCGAGTTCCTTGAACGCGGCGGTCAGCTCGGGGTGGCGTTGCAGCGCCATGCCGACACCGAACACCGTCAGCGGCAGCTGGCGTTGTTCGAACTCACGCAGGATGCGCCAGACGCCGACGCGCGAGCCGTATTCGTAGATGCTTTCCATGCTCAGGTGCCGGTCCGCGAACGCCGGTGGATTGAACATCTCCGACAGGAACTGCTCGGAGCCCGGGTCGCCGTGCAGCACCGCGTTCTCGCCGCCTTCCTCGTAGTTGAGCACGAACTGCACCGCGATGCGTGCCCCGCCCGGCCACCGGGCATGGGGTGGCTGGCGGCCGTACCCGATCAGGTCGCGTGGATAGGTCGCCGTGCTGTCGTAGCGGGGCAGGGGAGCATCTTGCATGGTCAATTGGGGTTCGATTCAGGCCAGGGCCAGGGAAATGTCGTTGCTCGGGACGCTGCGTTCCAGCGTCAGGTTGGCCTGTACATGCGCCAGGTGTTCGGCCATCAGTTGCGCGGCGGTATCGGCATCGTGTGCTGCCAGTGCCCGCACGATCTGCCCATGTTCGTCGCTTGAATGCTGGGCCTCGCGGCTGCTCTGGTACATCAGCGTGATCAGCGCACAACGGGCGATCAGTTGCTCGAGCATCTGCGCCAGCACCTGGTTGCCCATCAATTCGGCCATGCGCACATGGAAGTCGCCCAGCAGGGTGTTGCGCCCACTGACGTCGTCGCCGGCGATGGCCGCCTTTTCCTGCGCGATGTGCGCGCGCAAGGCGCGGATCTGGCTCGGCGTCGACTGCAGGGCAAAGGCCCGTGCCATCTGGCATTCGAGCATGCCGCGCACCGCGAAGACCTGGCGTGCCTCGTCGGCCGACGGTGCGGCAACGAAGGCGCCGCGGGCCGGCTCCAGCGTCACCAACTGGTGCTGCGACAGCTGCAGCAGGGCCTGGCGCACCAGC
>JBFJZP010000288.1:0-4745 GCA_041622095.1 Burkholderiaceae bacterium
GGCACTTTGGCAGTTCAGTGTCGGGTCGATGGCGCGAATACACGCTGCGCGTCATGTCCCAGCCCCTGGGCCACGCTGGCGAAGCGGTGGCCACGGGCCAGTTCGGCCGCCGGAAACTCGGCGGCGATCCGGGTTGTCAACGCCTGCAGGCCGGTGGATCCGCCGGTGAAGTAGACCGCGTCGACCTGCGTGGCGGTCACGCCCGCCATCGCCAGGGTCTGTCGGGCAGCATCGGTGATACGGTGCAGATCGGTGTCGATGCTGTCGATCATGTCCTGCATGTCGATATCGACACGCAGTCCGCGTTCGAGGCAGTCGAGTGCGACATGGGTGATGTGGCCCTCGGCGATGCCGATCTTGGCCTCTTCGGCCAGTCCGGCCAGCACATGGCCCAGCCGCTGCTGTACCACCACCATCAGGCGATCGTACTGGCGTATATCGGCATAAAACGGCTTCATGGCGCGCAACTCCGCCACCCGGCTCGGGCCATAGACCGTATTGATCAGGTGCCAGGTCGCCAGGTCGAAATACACCTTGCTCGGCACTTCGCGCCCTTGCGGGCCCAGGCCGCGGTAACCGCAAGTCGGCAGGATGTGCGCCAGTTCGATCTGGCGATCGAAGTCGGTGCCGGCCACATGCACGCCGTGGTTGGCCAGGATGTCCTGGCGCCGGTCGGTCGCGCGGCGCCGCCGCGGCCCGACCCGCACCAGCGAAAAGTCGGATGTGCCGCCGCCGATGTCGGCCACCAGCACCAACTGCTCGCGCTGCGCAGTGGCTTCGAAATCCAGAGCTGCTGCGATCGGCTCGAACTGGAACCGGATCTCGCGAAACCCGACCTGTCGCGCCGCCAGTTCCAGTGCGGCCTGCGCCGCCCGGTCGCGCACCGGATCGTCATCGACGAAGAACACCGGCCGGCCCAGTACCACCTGGTCCAGCTCCTGGCCCGCATCGCGCTCCGCCATCGACTTGAGATGGCGCAGGTAACTCGCAATCACGTCCAGGTAAAGCACCGCATGGCCGCCGCCGATGTCGGTGGCCTGTTCGGCGAGGTTCGAGCCCAGGATGCTTTTCATCGAGCGCATCAGCCGGCCTTCCGTGCCTTCGACATACGCCGCGACCGCGGCGCGCCCGTAGCTGCGCTCCGGCTCCTGGAATGCCTGCAGGTCTTCCACCGCGTAGAACACCGCGGTGGGCATGCTGGTGTGCCCCGGCTCGAGTTCGACCAGCGCGACGCCGTCGCCCCGCGGCAGGGCAATGGCGGAATTGGAGGTGCCGAAATCGATGGCGCAGCAGCGGGACATGGTGGTGTGGCAGCGCGAAGGGCGACGAGAGCCGCCGCTGCGCCAAAAACCTGAGAAAAGCGAGCCGGCGATTCTAGGGCCTGCGCGGGCTTGTGTCGCGTCGGCTGCTGCGCCGTGCCGTCTTCGCCGGCGCCAGTCGCCGGCAGCGCCATGCATGCGGCCAGACCCCCGGCCCTGATTGCCGGCGGAGTACGCCGCCGGAGCGGCGCCGCACAGGCATACTGGCGCGATGCGATCTGCCACCGGACCGTCCAAAGCCTTGCCAGGGCCCGGCAGTATCCGGTTGGCCTTGGTGCTCTCGCTCGGCGCCGCCATCTCGCTCGGTATCACCCGTTTCGCCTACGGCCTGTTGTTGCCGCCGATGCGCGACGACCTGGGCTGGAGTTATGCGCTGGCCGGCGCGATGAATACCAGCAATGCGGTCGGTTATCTGCTGGGCGCATTGTTGACACCCTGGTTGTTGCGCCGCACGGCGCCCGGCCAGTTGATGGTGTGGGCTGCATTTGCTGCGAGCGTGTTGATGGCGCTCAGTGGGCTGTTCACCGACACCGGTATCTGGCTGGCGCAGCGGCTCGCGGCGGGGGTGGCCAGCGCGCTGGTGTTCATCACCGGCGGCCTGCTGGCGGCGCGGGTCGGTGCCAGCGAGCCGGCCCGTGCCGGTCTGCTGATCGGCCTGTATTACGGTGGCACCGGTCTGGGCATCAGCCTGTCGGCACTGGTCGTGCCGCTGGCGCTGCAGTTCGCGGCCGCCCAGGCCCACGCCTGGGCTTATGCCTGGGCGGCCCTGTCGGTCCTGTGTTTTGGCGGCGCCGGCTGCTTGCACTGGGTGGTGCGCCGGCTGGCCGCGGCCGACGAAACCCCGGCGGCCGCGGCCAAATCCTCTGCGCAGCCGGTATCGTCGCCGGTGCCGCGGCGGCGGTTCGCCTTTGCATTGGCCGGATATGCGATGTTCGGTGTCGGCTACATCGGCTACATGACCTTCATCGTCGCGCTGTTGCGCGAACAGGGTATGGCGCCGGCGGCCATCATGGGTTTTTATGGCTTGCTCGGCATGGCGGTGATGGTCTCGCCCCGCCTGTGGGCCGGATTGCTCGACCGCCACCGCGACGGTCGGCCGCTGGCGCTGCTCAACACCTTGCTCGGGGCCGCGACGCTGGCGCCGGCGCTCAGCGATGCCTGGCCGGTGGTGCTGGCTTCCAGCCTGTTGTTCGGCGCGGTGTTCCTGTCGGTCGTTGCATCCACTACCGCCTGGGTGCGCCACAACCTGCCACCGGCGCAATGGGCGGCCGGTATCGGTGCCTTCACCATCGTGTTCGCCGCCGGCCAGATCGTCGGGCCCACCGTGGTCGGCTGGATCGCCGACGGCCCGGGTGGCCTGGCGCGTGGTTTCATCGTGTCGGCACTGGCCTTGTGGCTGGGTGCGGCATTGGCGCTGCGGCAAGGCGCGCTGGCGGATCCGGCCTGACGCGGGTCGGGTCGCCGACATTCGGCATGCCCGTTACACTGGCCCGCCGTCCTGGCCTTGCGATGTCCTTCAACACCTTTTCCCTTGCTCCCGAACTGTTGCGCGCCGCAACCGGCTCGGGTTACCTGGTCGCCACGCCGATTCAGCAGGAGGTGATCCCGGCGGCCCTGGCCGGTGGTGACGTGCTCGGCATCGCCCAGACCGGATCCGGCAAGACCGCCGCCTATGTGTTGCCGATGCTGCAGGCGCTGTCATCGCGCCCACCTTCCGCGGCGGCGCGCAACGTGTACGCGCTGGTGCTGGTGCCCACCCGGGAACTGGCGACCCAGGTGGCGGAAACGGTGCGCACGCTGGCGCGCTTCCTGCCGCAGGCGCCCAGGATCGCGGCCTTGTTCGGTGGCGTCTCGGTCAACCCGCAGATGATGCGTTTGCGCGGCGGTGCCGATATCGTGATCGCCACGCCGGGTCGCCTGCTCGACCTGGTCGACAAGAACGCGCTGGCATTGGGGCAAGTCGGCCTGCTGGTGCTGGACGAGGCCGACCGCATGCTCGACGCAGGGTTTGCCGATGAACTCGCGCGGGTGCTGGCCTTGTTGCCCGCCCGGCGCCAGAGCCTGCTGTTCTCGGCGACGATGCCGCCGGCAGTGGAGACGCTGGCGCAGGCTTTGATGCAATTTCCGCAACGCGTGCAGATCGCCGACGACGCGTTGACCGTGCCCGATATCGTGCAGCGCAGCATTGCAGTCGATCCGGCGCGGCGCACGCAGTTGCTGCGCCAGTTGGTCAAGGACCATGCCTGGAAACGCGTGCTGGTGTTCGTCGCCACGCAACACGCGGCGGAGACGGTCGCGGCCAAGTTGTATGCCAACGGCATCTATGCCACGCCGTTTCATGGCGGGCTCAGCCAGGGCGGGCGCACCCAGGTGCTGCAGGAGTTGCGCAACGGGCAATGGGATGTGGTTGTCACCACCGATCTGGCCGCGCGCGGGCTGGATATCGCGCAACTGCCGGTGGTGGTGAACTACGACCTGCCGCGTTCGGCGGTCGACTATGTCCACCGCATCGGGCGCACCGGCCGGGCCGGCGCCAGCGGGCTGGCGCTGAGCTTCGTCAGTGCGGACACCGAGGCACATATGCGCCTGATCGAGAAGCGTCAGGGTGTACAGCTCGAGCGCGAAACAGTGGCCGGTTTCGAGCCGACCGAGGCCGCGGTGCCGGATCTGGCGCCGGTGCCGGGCACCGGTGGCATCAAAGGCAAGCGCCCGAGCAAGAAGGACAAGCTGCGCGCCGAAGCGGCACGTCAGGCCTCGACCCGGCCACGCACCGACAGCGATCCGGTCTGAGCCGGCTCCTGCCGGGCCGGACCCGGTCTGCCAAGGTGCTCAAGCCTGCTGGTCGCTGCCCTCTGCCGACGCTGCCGGGTCGGCGCTCTCGTCGGACTGCGTCTGTGCATCCGGGTCGGCTGGCGCCGGACGTGGCGGGCGGACCCCCGGCTTGGCCAGGATCTCCACGTAGACATGGCTTGCGCCTTGCGAGGCTGCCACATCGATCTGTCGCGTCAGCTCCGAAGCCGTCGTGGATTCGGCACGGTCTTCGCTCAAGCCGACACGGCATTCGAAGTCCAGGAATTCGACGCCTTCGGCCAGTGGCTTGGCCCGTTCGCGCTTGAGGTACTTGCGGATTTCGTGTTTGAGCGCTTCCAGCACGCGGTCCGGATGCCGGCCGGCCTGGGTCAGGGGAAAAGTTTTCTTCATGGGTGATGGTAGCGCGCTACAGTGGTCCTCTTTGTTCATCGGGGAATATCGTCATGGCACGCAACAGCAGCGTCTGGTCGGAAAAAGTGCTGGCGCTGATCCGCGGCGGTAATTCCGGCGCAGCCGTGGCACAGATCAAGGTCGCGCCCAGCGTCAAGGATTTGCGTGCCTTGCAGGCGGCGATGATCGTGCATCGGCTGCAGGGCCGCTGGCCGCCGGTCGATA
>JBFJZP010000289.1:0-4743 GCA_041622095.1 Burkholderiaceae bacterium
CGCCGTCGCGCGCGCGCTGCATCAAGGTGTCCTGCAGCTCCCGGCCCAGCACATCATGGCCGACCAGGAAGGTGCAGATATCCAGCGTGTGCCGCGCTTCGGCCAGGACCTGGCGCAAGGCCTGCAATGCCCGCTCCCCGTCGTCGTGGATGACCAGGCCATGGCAGCTGGTGACCGCAGGCAAGGCCATCGCCGACGCCAGTTCCTGGAATGGCGTCAGCCGATGCGCGCTCGCCGGTTCGGTGCGCTGCGCCAGCGCCGATCCATGGGCCGGCACCAGGTGCACCTTGCGGTTGCCGAACAGCAGGTACAGCGGCAGCGCCACATAGGGCATCAGGCCCAGTGATACCACCCATGCGATGGCCGCGGACGGATGGCGGCGTTGGCGCCGCGTGCGCGAGCCGATCACATAAATCGCCAGCCCGGTGAACACCAGCACGCCGTGCAGCGTGATCAGGCGGTTGTCAACCAGGTGCGCCCACATGCTCAGGAGCCGGGCCGGTACCGCACGGCATGCCAGGCCGGGACTCGGTCACCGGATGAACAGGCCACGGCGGGTGCAAACAGCGTCATTGCAACGCATTATGGGCGCCTTCGCTGCGCGCCGGCAGCCCCGTAGAATCGACGCCACGCAGCGCATTCGGGGACGCTGCGCCCAACGGAACACGTCTTGCCGCGCTTTTTGCATACCGCCGATTGGCAGATCGGCCGCCAGTACAGCCAGTTTCCGAGCGATGATGCGGTCCCGCTGGCGCAGGCACGGCTGGCGGCAGTGCAGACGCTGGCGCGGCTGGCGACCGAACATGCGGTTGATGCGGTGCTGGTGGCCGGCGACGTGTTCGACGCGCAGACCGTCGCCGAACGCACGATCCGCCAGTTGCTGCGTGCGCTGCAAGGATATGCCGGCCCCTGGATCATGATTCCCGGCAACCACGATGCCGCCTTGTCCGAAAGCGTATGGACCCGGGCCCGGCGCCTGCAGGTACTGCCGGACAACCTGCACCTGGCGCTGAGCAGCCAGCAGTTGGATTTTCCGGAGTTGGGCTTCTCGGTGCTGGCGGCCCCGCTCACGCAGCGCCACACCTACAACGACCTGACCGAGTGGTTCGACCATGCCCGGACGCCCGAGGGCCTGCTGCGCATCGGCATCGCACACGGCAGCGTGCAAGGCATCCTGGCGCCGGACATCGACTCCGCCAACCCGATTGCCGCCGACCGGGCGATACGCGCTCGGCTCGACTACCTCGCGCTCGGCGACTGGCACGGCTGCAAGCAGATCGACGCACGCACCTGGTACAGCGGCACGCCGGAAACCGACCGGTTCCGGGGCAACGAACCCGGCTTCGCCTTGCGGGTCGACATCGACGGCCCGGGCGCGACGCCACAGGTGCAGCGTATCGCCACCGGCCAGTACCGCTGGCAGGAATGGCAGCAGACCATCGCCGTGTCCAGCGACGTGCAGGCCCTGGCGTCCCGCCTGGCGGCGGTCCAGACCCATGACGTGGTCGACATCCGGCTCGACGGCCAGGTGGACCTGGCTTCGCTGGAGCATTTGCAGGCGGCATTGCGCCAGGCCGAATCGGTGGCGCGCAGCCTGCGCGTCGACCTTGCGGCCTTGCAACTGGCCCCCACCGCGGACGACATTGCCGCACTGCATGCCGACGGATACCTGGGCGAGGTGATCACCGAACTGCGCGGCATGCAGCAGCAGGATGCAAGCGACAGCGGCCAGGCCGCGGTGGCCCGCCATGCGCTGGGGCTGCTGACACGGCTGCTGGGTGCGCGCCGCGGTGAAGGGCCTGGGGCATGAAGCTGCAACGCATCCGTGTCGAGCAGCTGCGCCAGTTCCGCCAGCCGTTCGAACTCGCCAACCTGGCGCCGGGCCTGAACCTGCTGGCCGGTCCGAACGAGGCCGGCAAGAGCACGCTGGTGCGGGCGATCCGTGCCGCATTCTTCGAACGCCACCGATCGACCAGCGTCGACGACCTGTCGCCATGGGGCGAGTCCTCGGCCGCGCCGTCGGTCGAGATCGACTTCGAATTCGGCGGCACGAACTACCGCCTGGCCAAACGTTTCCTGCATCGCAAGCGCTGCCACCTGCAAGTCGACGCGCGTGAACTCGACGGCGAAGAGGCGGAGCAACACCTGGCCGAACTGCTGGGTTTCCAGTTTCCCGGCCGCGGCGCCAGCAAGCCGGAACATTGGGGCATTCCCGGCCTGTTGTGGATCGAACAAGGCAGCGCGCAGGACATGCACGCGCCGCTCGGCCATGCCAGCGACCATCTGCGCCAGGCCTTGCAGCAGTCGATGACCGAAGTGGCGGCCAGCCAGGGCGACGAGGTGATTGCGCAGGTGCGCAGCGAGCGCGAACTGCTGCTCACCGCCACCGGCAAACCGCGCGGCGCTTATGCGACTGTGATCGGCGAACACGAGGCGGCGCAGCAGCGGCTGGCCGAACTCGACCGCCGTATTGCCAGCTACCGCGAACAGGTCGACACACTCGGACGCCTGCAGCAGGAAAGCGCCGCCGAGCGCGACTCCCGCCCATGGGACGCCTTGCGTACACAACAACAGGCGGCAGAGAAACAGCTGGCAGCCATCCGCACCTTGGCGGCGCAACTCGACACCGACCGCTCTGCCTTGCGCCAGGGTGCCGACACGCTGGCGCTGCTGCAGGCGCAACGCGACAATGCGCAGGAGCAGCAACAACAGCTGCAGCGCCGCCATGCCGACCTGCAGGAAGCGGCGCGCCTGCTGCAGGATGCGCAAGCTGCCCATGCGCGCCGGGACCAGCAGCGCGACGCGGCCGAACAGGCGCTGCTGCAGGCCGACCAGCAGCTGCAGCAGGCACGCGACGCCGCACGCCGCGTCGAGCTGGCGCAACGCATACGCGAGGCGCAGGCCCGCATCGACACACTCGACGACACCATCACCCGCGCAGACATCGCGCAACAGCAATTGCAGGAACAGCGGTCGCTGGCCGCCGCGAGCGCAATCGACAAGGCGGAACTGTCACGCCTGCGATCCCAGCATGCGCGTCTCGCAGAACTCGAGATTCGCCAGCAGGCCGTGGCGACCCGGGTCCGTTACGCGCTCTCTGCGCAGGCAGAAATAACGCTGGGTGGCCAGGCACTGGTCGGCAGCGGCGAACAACTGCTGACCAGCGCAACGCAGCTGCGTATCGGCGACTGGGGACAGCTGCAGATCATTCCGGGCGGCGCCGACCTGGCCGCGCTGGCACGCGAGAGCGCCGAGTTGCGCGTCGAACACGAGGCCGCGCTGCAAGCTGTCGGCCTGAGCCGCCTGTCCGACGCCGAGACCCGGTTCGCGGCCTGGCAACAGGCGCAACACGACATCGAGCTGGCGAGCCGTGCATTGGCCCACCTGGCACCCCGGGGTGTCGATGCCTTGCGCCAGGAGCGGGCGCAACTGGCTGCGCGGGTCCAGCAGGACCGTGCACAGATGGCGCCAGCGGATACCACCACCGCAAACCTTGGCAACGACACCTCCGGTGCACATGAGGCCGGCCCCGTATCGCAGGCCGCCACGCTGGAGCAGGCCAGCGCCGGGCAGAAGCAGGCACAGGCCCATCTGGACACGGTGGCGCGCCAGGCCGGCGAGGCACGGCTACAGCTGGGCCAGGCGCAGACCCGGCGCGATGCGGCGCAACAGGAATACGACGCCTTGCTGGCTGCGCTCGACGATCCGCAGCGCCGGCAACGCGCGCTGGACAACCAGGCACAGATCGCCACCGTGCAGGCACAGCAACAGGGCTTGTCGCAGCGTATCGACACCCGCCAGCGCGAGGTCGACGCGGCCCGGCCCGACATCCTGGAGCAGGACGTCGAACGCCTGCGCCGCAGTGCGGAGCAGGCACAGCAGCAATACAACGAACGCCAGAACGCCATGACCCTGCTGCAGGGCAAGCTGGAGGAAGCCGGCGCGCAGGGACTGGAAGAGGAATACGCCGGCCAGCTGCTGCGAACCCGGGCCGCCGCCCGGCGCCAGCAGGAACTCGCACTGCAGGCGCAGGCGCTGGACCTGCTGCTCGGCTTGCTGGAGTCACGGCGCAGTGCGCTGACGCGGCGGCTGCAGGCACCGCTGCACCAACATATCCAGCGCTATCTGGAGTTGCTGTTTGCGCAGGCCACGCTGGATATCGGCGAAGACCTGGCGCCGGGCCGGCTGCACCGCACCGACAGCCGCGGCGCAGCCAGCTCCGGCTCGATCACCGAATTGAGTTTCGGCGCGCGCGAACAAATGGGCGTGATCGCCCGGCTGGCGTATGCGGACCTGCTGCGCGAGGCCGGCAGGCCGACGCTGATCATCCTCGACGATGCATTGGTGCACAGCGACACGCAGCGGCTGGAGCAGATGAAACGGATACTGTTCGATGCTGCGCAGCGGCACCAGGTGCTGCTGTTCACCTGCCATCCGGAACTGTGGCGCGACCTGGGAGCGGCGCCACGGGCGATTTCCTCGACTTCTGCCGCCTGAGGCGCGATCGCGCAGCGCGACCGTCAACTCGCGTCGCTGTCGGCGGACAAGGTCTTGTCGTCCGGCTGGACATCTGCCTGGCGGGTGGCCTTGGCCGCCTGTTGCGCGGCGCGGCGCAAGGCGCTGAAATGGCGCAGCCCCTCCTCCATCGCAGCCAGCGGCATCTGGCCATCGGCGCCGGCCGCCAGCAGGGCAGACTTGAGCTGCTGGTAGCTGCGCTCCATCACATCGAGCGCTGCCGCCACC
>JBFJZP010000290.1:0-4736 GCA_041622095.1 Burkholderiaceae bacterium
GCATGGCGTATTCGCCGCTGACCTGGTAGGAGAAGGTCGGGATGCGGAAAGTGTCCTTGACGCGACGCACGACGTCCAGATAGGGCATGCCGGGTTTGACCATCACCATGTCGGCGCCTTCCTGGATGTCAAGCGCCACTTCACGCAAGGCCTCGTCGGTGTTGCCGGGGTCCATCTGGTAGACCTTCTTGTTGCTCTTGCCCAGGTTGGCCGCCGAGCCGACCGCGTCTCGGAACGGTCCGTAGAACGCACTGGCGTACTTTGCGCTGTAGGCCATGATGCGGGTATGCACCAGGTGGTGGGCCTCGAGTGCCGTGCGGATCGCTCCGATGCGCCCGTCCATCATGTCGCTGGGTGCCACGATGTCCACCCCGGCCTGGGCCTGGGTCAAGGCCTGGCGGACCAGGATGTCGACGGTTTCATCATTGAGGATGTAGCCGTTGGCCGCCGGATCCGGGTCGATCAGTCCGTCCTGGCCGTGGCTGGTGTAGGGGTCGAGGGCGACATCGGTCATGATGCCGAGTTCCGGGAACGCCTGCTTGAGCGCACGCACGACCCGCGGCACCAGGCCTTCCGGGTTGGTGGCCTCCTGGCCATCCGGTGTCTTGAGCGCGGGATCGATGACCGGAAACAAGGCCATGACCGGAATGCCGAGGTTGACGCATTGCTGCGCCACCGGCAGCAACAGGTCCAGGCTGAGGCGCTCGACGCCAGGCATGGATGCGACGGTCTGGCGCTGCTGCACACCGTCGACCACGAACACCGGGTAGATCAGGTCTTTCGGCGTCACCGCATGTTCCCGCACCAGGTCGCGGGTAAAGCTGTCGTGGCGCAGGCGGCGTGGCCGGCCTAGGGGAAACGGGGCATAAGGTGTCATGGCGCAAAATTGTGCCTCATATCCGGCCGGGAGCCGCGCCGGGCGATTCGGCCCAGGCGGCCGGTTGATCCGGCTAGGCCGAATACTGTCGTGGCAGCGACACATTTGTAACCGACGTATTGAACCCTGGCGTCTTCTTTGTTAGATTTCGTCTGGGCGGTTCGCCGCTCCCCGCTTTTCCTCCCTGAGCGGGGCCTTGATGTGTGACAGCAAAAAAGGCTTGTACCCCCAGCCCTCGGGCTGGGGTTTTTTTTGGCCGCGCGTCCGCCGGGGATGTTCCGGCGACGCCATGCGTTCTTGCGGACGGCCCTTGCCCTAAACTGACCCCATGCTCTGGGTCAAGTCTTTCCACATCGTGTTTGTCGCGAGCTGGTTCGCGGGTTTGTTCTATCTGCCGCGGATCTTCGTGAATCTGGCGATGGTCGACCCGAAATCCACTGCCGAACGTGAGCGCTTGCTGCTGATGGCGGCCAAGCTGTACCGATTCACGTCGATATTGTCCTGGCCTGCGGTGTTGCTGGGTGTCTGGCTGCTGGTGTTGTTGTGGGGTGTGCCGGGATTCGGCCAAGGGCCGGGAAGCGGCTGGTTGTATACCAAGCTCGGCATCGTGGTCCTGGCGATCGGCTACCAGCATGCTTGCGGTGGCCGCTTGCGCCGTTTCCAGGCGGGAACCGAGCAGCACAGCCATGTGTGGTTTCGCTGGTTCAATGAAATCCCGGTCCTGTTGCTGCTGGCGGCGGTGATTCTGGTGGTGGTCAAGCCGTTCTGAGCCGCGCCAACCGATGCAGAAAACCGCCGCCTGGCCATTGGCGCTGAGTTATGTCGCACTGATCGTCTACGCCAGCCTGTACCCTTTCTCCGACTGGCGCGATCAAGGTGTCAGTCCCTGGGTATTCCTGGTGGCGCCATGGCCGCGCTACTGGACCGGTTTCGACATCGGATCGAATATCGTCGGCTACATGCCAGCCGGCTTCTTCCTGGTTCTCACGGCCAGTCGAACCGGTCGCGGGCGCCATGCGGTGTCGCGTGCGACCGCAGTGTGCGCGGTGTTGTCGACCTGCATGGAGACGCTGCAGATCTACCTGCCGTCGCGGGTTCCGTCGAATGTCGACCTGGGCATGAACGTGCTCGGCGGTTTTCTCGGGGCGGTGCTGGCCTACTTGATGGAACGGGTCGGCGCGATCGACCGCTGGAGCCGGGTGCGCGCGCGCTGGTTCGTTGCCGAAGCCCGCGGCGCGCTGGTGTTGCTGGCGTTGTGGCCGCTGGCCTTGTTGTTCCCGGCCGCGCTGCCGCTGGGGCTGGGTCAGGTCATGGAGCGGCTCGAGGCGGCGCTGGCGGACTTGTTGGCCGATACGCCATTCCTTGACTGGCTGCCGCTGCGCGAGATAGAGATGCAGCCGCTGATGCCGGTGACCGAGGTGTTGTGCGTCGCCCTGGGTGCGCTGATTCCCTGCCTGCTTGCGTATTGCATCGTGCGTTCGACCTGGCGGCGAATGGTGTTTGCCTGCGCCGTGCTGGGCGTCGGAATCGCGATGACCAGCCTGTCGGCGACCTTGACCTGGGGGCCGCAACATGCCTGGAGCTGGGCCCATACGACGGCGCAGGTCGGGCTGGCGGCCGGCTGGGGGCTGGCGATGTTGTTGTGTGCAGTGCCGCACCGGGTCGCTGCGGCACTGGCCCTGCTGGCGATGGCGGTCTATCTGAGCCTGCTCAACCAGTCGCCGGCCGATCCGTATTTCATGCAGACCTTGCAGACTTGGGAGCAGGGCCGTTTCATCCGCTTCAACGGCCTGGCGCAGTGGCTGGGCTGGTTGTGGCCATATGCCACCGTGGTCTATCTGGTGCAGCATCTCTGGCTCGGTGGCGCAAAAACTAGAATCTGACCATGAATCCAAGCACCCCTGATGCGGACGCCGTGCCTGCCTCCTATTACCAGCGACATATCTTCTTCTGCCTGAACGAGCGCAAGAATGGCGAAGACTGTTGTGCCCACCATGCGGCGCAGGCCGGTTTCGACCGCTGCAAGCAGCAGGTCAAGGAGCAGGGGCTGGCCGGGCCGGGCAAGGTCCGAGTCAACAAGGCCGGCTGCCTGGATCGTTGCGCCGCAGGCCCGGTGGCGGTGGTATACCCTGAGGCGGTCTGGTACACCTATGTCGACGCGCACGATATCGACGAGATCGTCGACTCCCACCTGAAGCATGGCAAGGTGGTGGAACGGCTGCTGACGCCGGCCCATCTGGGGCGCTGACCGTCCTGGCGGCTCGGCCGCGGACCGATCACGCACTCTGGCCGGGCCCACGAATCAGCCTGTTACGGTTGCGCCGCCGGCCCCGGAAGGTTTTTCACGGACAATCCGTGGGGTACGCCATCATGCGGGCTTGCGCCCATAGCTGATTCCCCCTTTTGCCGATGCTGGCACCGGCGCGGCGACACCCGCCTTGCCGCGGTGTGTCAGCAGCCGGCCGGCGCAGCATCATTATCTTCCCGACCCTACCGATGAAATTCCTGATCTCCGTTCTTGCTCTCGTGTTGTCCTTGTCGGCGGGCGCCCAGGCGCCGCAACCGCCGGAAATCGCCGCGCGCTCCTATTTGTTGCTGGACATCACCTCCGGCCAGGTGCTGGCCGAAAAGGATGCAGACGCCAGCGTCGAGCCGGCATCGCTGACCAAGCTGATGACCGCCTACCTGGTGTTCGACGCATTGCGCAGCAAGAAGGTCAGCCTGAGCCAGACCCTGCCGGTCAGCGTGCGGGCCTGGAAGATGGAAGGCTCGCGCATGTTCATCGATCCCAAGATGCAGGTGCCGGTGGAAGACCTGATCAAGGGAATGATCGTGCAGTCGGGCAACGACGCGACCGTTGCGCTGGCCGAGGGCGTTGGCGGCACGGTCGAGCAGTTCGTCAAGCTGATGAATGACCAGGCCAAGGCGCTGGGCATGAAGTCGACCGGCTACCGCAATCCGGAAGGATTGACCGAGGCCGGCCATACGACGACGGCGCGCGACCTGTCCATCCTGGCCGGCCGCCTGTTGACGGACTTCCCGGAGTACGTCGGTTATTACGCCATCAAGAAATACCACTATGCCGGCACGCCGGCGAGCAACGAGAACAACCGCAACCTGCTGCTGTACCGCGATCCGTCGGTGGACGGGCTCAAGACCGGTTATACCGAAGCGGCCGGATATTGCATGATCGTCACCGCCAACCGGAATTTCCCGAACCTGGTGCAGCCCGGCGCAGCGGCCGGCAGCGCGGCAGCCACCGGCGGTCGGCGTGTGTTGTCGGTGGTGTTGGGCGCGGCAAGCGAGAACGCGCGTGCCAACGAGTCGCAGAAGCTGATCAACTGGGGTTACACCGCCTTCGAGGCGGTCAAGCTGTTCGATGCCAACCAGGCTGTGGTTTCGCCCGCCGTGTGGAAGGGCACCGCGCCTACGCTCAAGCTCGGACGCACCACCCCGGTGATCGTCACGGTGCCGGCCGGCAGCAAGGCCGACATCAAGACCGAAGTGGCGCGTCCCGATCCGCTGGTGGCGCCGTTCACCAAAGGCCAGAATGTCGCGACGCTGAAGGTGTCCGCCGGTTCGCAAGTGGTGACCGAGTTGCCGCTGGTGGCCCTGGAGGATGTTCGCCAGGCCGGCATCATCGGTCGCGCCTGGGATGCGATCCGTCTGTGGATCAAGTGATCGGCTGGCGTCACCCGGCGTCCGGCGCGGGGTGATAGGCCTGGCCTGGCCGGTTGACTGGCGCATGCCGGCGACGGCCTCGGCAAATTTGCTGTCAACGCCAAATTGAAATGTCCCCTTTTCTGCCAGATTGAAATGTCCCCGTTTGGGCTGTTCGTTTTATCAGGGTTTGGCAAGC
>JBFJZP010000291.1:0-4724 GCA_041622095.1 Burkholderiaceae bacterium
AAGGTCGTGATCTTCGCGGCCGGAACCGGCAATCCGTTCTTCACCACCGATACCGCGGCGGCGCTGCGCGGCGCCGAGATCGGCGCCGAGGTGGTGCTCAAGGCGACCAAGGTCGACGGCGTCTACACTGCAGATCCGAAGAAGGATCCCGAAGCGACCCGTTACAACCGGATCTCGTTCGACGAGGCGATGGCGAAGAACCTGGGCATCATGGACGCGACCGCGTTTGCGTTGTGCCGGGACCAGAAACTGCCGATCAAGGTGTTCTCGATCGTCAAGCATGGTGCGTTGCTGCGTGTGATCCTGGGTGAGGACGAAGGCACCCTGGTCTATGCTTGAGAATCGATTGCTTGCACCCTTAACCTGGACCCTCGGTTCAGGCACTTGCAGGAGTTGATGATGGAAATCGCAGAAGTCAGCCATACCGCCGAGACCCGGATGGATCAGTCGATCGAGGCTCTCAAGCACAACCTCACGAAGATCCGTACCGGACGTGCCAACCCCGCGCTGCTCGATTCAGTGCATGTCGAGTACTACGGCTCGCATGTGCCGATCAGCCAGGTGGCCAATGTCTCCTTGCTCGATGCCCGCACGATCAGCATCCAGCCCTGGGAAAAGGGCATGGGCGCCAAGATCGAAAAGGCGATCCGCGAAAGTGACCTGGGCCTGAACCCGGCGTCGATGGGCGACCTGATCCGGGTTCCGATGCCGGCGATGACCGAAGAGCGGCGCAAGGAACTGACGAAGGTGGTGCGCGGCGAAGGCGAAAACGCCAAGATCGCGGTGCGCAACCTGCGCCGGGACGCCAACGAGTCGGTCAAGAAGCTGGTCAAGGACAAGCTTGCGACCGAGGATGACCAGAAACGCTCCGAGGCCGACATCCAGAAGCTGACCGATCGCCATATCGGCCTGATCGACCAGCTGATCGCGGCCAAGGAACAGGACCTCATGGCGGTCTGAGGCCTGGTCCTCGGCGCCGTCAGTCGCACATGAACCCTACGCACCCGACGCCCCACCATGTTGCCATCGTGATGGATGGCAATGGCCGGTGGGCGACGCGGCGCTTTCTGCCGCGTGTGGCGGGGCACAAGGCCGGCGTCGATACCTTGCGCCGCTGTGTCCGCACCTGTGCCACGCGGGGTGTTGCCGTGCTCACGGTGTTCGCGTTCTCTTCGGAGAACTGGAACCGCCCGCAGGACGAGGTCTCCGGCTTGATGGATCTGCTGGCGATGGCGATCGGGCGCGAAGTGCCGCAACTGGTCAAGGATGGCGTGCGGCTGCATTTTGTCGGCGAACGTTCCGGCCTGTCGCCGTCGGTCCGCCAGGGGCTGGAAAAAGGCGAGCAGGCGACTGCCGGCAACAAGGGCCTGATCCTCAACGTCTGCTTCAACTATGGCGGGCGCTGGGACATCGCCCAGGCCGCGCGCCGCCTGGTGGCAGAGGGCAAACCCGTCACCGAAACCAATCTGGATGCGACACTGGCGCTGGCCCATGTGCCCGATCCGGACCTGATCATCCGCACCGGAGGCGAGCAGCGCATCAGCAATTTCCTGTTGTGGCAGGCCGCATACTCCGAATTATTCTTCACCGACACGCTCTGGCCGGATTTCGATGATGCGTCGCTCGACCAGGCGATTGCCGCGTTCGCGCAGCGCGAGCGGCGGTTCGGCAAGACGTCGGCGCAGGTGACGGCTCCGGCCGAACGCCCGCAGACCGCCTGAGGCTGGCAACATGCTCTGGCAGCGTGTCGTCACTGCAATCGTCTTGCTGCTGGTGTTGCTGCCGGCCATGTTCTACCCGTCCGCCATACCCTTGTCGGCACTGGCGATCCTGTTCATCGCCGCGGCCGCCTGGGAGTGGGCGCGTCTGGTCGGTTATCGTGGCATGGTGCCCGTGGCGTGCGCCGCGTTGTGCGCGCTCGCCTGTGGCCTGACCTGGGCCGGCGGCATGTTGTCGCAATCCCTGCTGTGGTTGTGGGGCCTGATGGCCCTGGTCTGGGTGATCGGCGGCGCCTGGTTGCTGCATGGTGGCTCGAGGCTGTGGTCCGACTTGCCGCGTGCGTTGCGCCTGGGTTTCGGATTCCTGTTGCTGCTCACCGCCTGGCTGGCGCTGGCGCAGGCACGGCATGTCGGTATCAACTTCGTCTTGTCGGTCATGGCCCTGGTGTGGACTGCCGACATCTCGGCGTATTTCGCTGGCCGGACCTGGGGCGGCCGTATCGTGGCGCGCAAGCTGGCGCCCAGCATCAGCCCGGGCAAGACCTGGGAGGGTGTGGCTGGCGCCGTGGTCGGCGTGCTGGTGCTGGCGCTGGTCTGGCGCTGGGCCGACGTGTACTTTCAATCGGATGCGCCAAGTCTGTACAGCCGCATGTACGACAGCGAGCACTGGTTCATGTTGCCGGCCCTGGTGGGCCTGGTCGGCATGAGTGTGGTCGGCGACCTGATCGAATCGCTGGTCAAGCGCGCAGCCGGGGCCAAGGACAGCAGTGGCCTGTTGCCCGGACACGGCGGCGTGCTCGACCGTATCGACGCATTGCTGCCGGCGCTGCCGATTGCGATGTTGCTGGCATCCCTGTGAACAAGGACACCATGAGCGCACGACAACGTGTTGCGATCCTCGGCTCCACCGGATCGGTGGGCGTGAACACGCTGGACGTGATAAGCCGCCATCCGCAACGATTCGAGGTCTTCGCGCTGACCGCATCGACCCGGGTCGACACCATGCTGGCGCAATGCGTGGCGCATGCTCCGACTTTTGCGGTCATGGCCGACGCGGACAGTGCACGTGCACTCGAACAGCAGTGCCGTGCGCTGGATCTGCGTACCCGGGTGTTGTCCGGGCCCGGCGCAATCGCCGAGATCGCGGCCCATGAGCAGGTGCAGATCGTCATGGCGGCGATCGTCGGCGCCGCCGGCCTGGCGGCGTGTATGGGTGCGGCCCGCGCCGGCAAGCGCCTGCTGCTGGCGAACAAGGAAGCGCTGGTGGTCGGTGGTGCGGTTTTCATGCAGGCGGTTGCCGACGGCGGCGCCAAGCTGCTGCCGATCGACAGCGAGCATTCGGCGATATTCCAGTCGCTGCCCGACGATGCGTCGACCTGGGGGCAAGACATCGACAGGTTGATCCTGACCGCATCCGGCGGTCCGTTCCGCCAGCGTGATCCAGCCAGTTTGCGCGACGTCTCGCCGGAGCAGGCCTGCGCGCATCCGAACTGGGTGATGGGACGCAAGATTTCGGTGGATTCGGCCACCATGATGAACAAGGTGCTCGAGGTGATCGAGGCGCGTTACCTGTTCGGCGTGCCGGCTTCGCGCATCGAGGTCGTGATCCATCCGCAAAGCGTGATCCATTCCATGGTCCAGTACCGGGACAACTCGATCGTTGCGCAACTGGGAACGCCGGACATGCGGGTGCCGATCGCATATGGCCTTTGCTGGCCGGAGCGCATGGTCTCCGGCGCCGACGCGCTGGATTTCCATTCGCTGGCCGCCATGACCTTCGAGTCGATGGACGAGCCAGGCCACCAGGCCCGATTCCCCGGTCTGAAGCTGGCCTGGCAGGTGCTCGGCGCCGCCCATGGCACGCCGGCCGTGCTGAACGCCGCCAACGAGGTGGCGGTCGAGGCCTTCCTGTCCGGTCGGATCCGATTCGACCAGATCCATGGGGTCAATGCGCACACGCTGGACACGACCGAGGTGGGCGGTGCAGACTCCCTGGATGGACTACTGGAAATCGACCGCCTGGCCCGAGACCGTGCGGCCCGACACGTCGACACGCTGGCGCGTTGAGATCCACTGATCGCGAGGACTTATGTTGTTGACGATCCTGGCTTTTGTCGTGGCGCTGGCGCTGCTGATCGCGGTGCATGAATATGGCCACTACCGTGTGGCCGTGGCCTGTGGTGTCCGCGTGTTGCGCTTTTCGGTCGGCTTCGGCTCGACACTGTTTCGCTGGCAGCCCAAGGGCTCGCATACCGAGTTCGTCGTGGCCGCGTTTCCGCTTGGCGGCTATGTGCGCATGCTCGACGAACGCGAGGCGCCGGTCGCGCCGCATGAGCGTCACCTGGCGTTCAACAACCAGCCACTGGCCGCCCGGGCGGCCATCGTGGCGGCCGGGCCCCTGATCAATCTGCTGCTGGCGGTGGTGCTGTATGCGCTGGTGAACTGGACCGGCGTGCAGCAGGCCAGCGCGGTGCTGGCGCAGCCAGTTGCCGGTTCGATTGCCGAGAAGGCCGGCTTGCAAGGCGGCGAGCGGGTGTTGCGGGTTGGCGAGGATGCCGCCGGATTGACCGAGGTGGCCTCGTTCGACGACCTGCGCTGGTCGCTGGCACAGGCGGCCCTGCAGGGCCGTGATCTGTGGCTGGAGGTGGTGCGCGAACCCGGTGGCCGCAGCCGCGAGGTGGTTCTGGGTTTCGACGACCAGCCGTCCAATGAGGTCGACGCGGCGCTGTTTCGCCGCATCGGTATCGTCGGGCCCCTGACCCGTCCGGAAATCGGCGAGGTGTTGGCCGACGGTGCGGCTGCCGCGGCTGGCTTGCGCAAAGGCGATCTGGTGCTCAGCGTCGGCGCGGTGCCGGTCGTGGATGGCCAGCAGCTGCGCGAATTGATCCGTGCGTCCACCGGCAAGGCCGATGCGGCCAGCGGTGTCTGGCGCACTGCGCGGGAGGGGCGGGAACTGGATCTGACCGTGACGCCGCAGGTGGTGCTGGACGGTGGGCGACCGATCGG
>JBFJZP010000292.1:0-4724 GCA_041622095.1 Burkholderiaceae bacterium
CCGAGGTCACTGTCAAGCTGGTGCCCAAACCCACGCTGGCGCGCTGCATCATGGCCAGCTTCGACGAGGTGCGCAAGGCGGGGGATGCGGTGGCCGCGGTGATCGCCGCCGGCATCATCCCGGCCGGGCTGGAGATGATGGACAAGCCGATGACCGCTGCGGTCGAGGACTTCGTGCATGCCGGCTACGACCTGACGGCGGAGGCCATCCTGCTGTGCGAGAGCGACGGCACGGCGGAAGAGGTGGAGGAGGAAATCGGTCGCATGAAGGAGGTGCTCAACCGCAACGGCGCCACTGCGATTGCGGTCAGCCGCGACGAGGCGGAGCGGCTGCGTTTCTGGAGCGGCCGCAAGAACGCCTTTCCGGCCAGCGGCCGCATCAGCCCGGACTACATGTGCATGGACTCGACCATCCCGCGCAAGCGGCTGGCCGACATCCTGCTGGCGATCCAGCAGATGGAGAAGAAGTACCAGCTGCGTTGCGCCAACGTGTTCCACGCCGGCGACGGCAACCTGCATCCGCTGATCCTGTTCGATGCGAACGATCCAGACCAGCTGCACCGCTGTGAGTTGTTCGGCGCCGATATCCTGGAGACCAGTGTCGCGATGGGCGGCACGGTTACCGGCGAGCACGGCGTCGGCATCGAAAAACTCAATTCCATGTGTGTGCAGTTCAGCGCAGACGAAAACGAGCAGATGCTCGGCGTCAAGCGCGCCTTCGACCCCAAGGGCCTGCTCAATCCCGGCAAGGTGATCCCCACCTTGCAACGCTGCGCCGAATACGGACGCGAACTGGTGCGTGGCGGCGTGGCGAAAAACCCGGCCTTCAAGGATTTGCCGCGGTTCTGATACTGCCGAAGGAATCGAACGAGTGCCCCGGCACCCGCGTCACGCCTTAGGCCTGCGAATACGACCCTGGCTGTCCGAGAGACCGAGCAGGTATTGGCCAGCTTCCTCGATGTCCGAGACAATCTCGGTTTCCGCCGTCGCGGGGTCGTTCCGGCGCAGCGCATCCAGCACCCGCAGATGGTGGTCCGTGCCCTTGAGCAGGTACACATAGTCCGGGATGACGAACGACAACGCCGGCCCGCACCGCAGCCACAAACCTTCGATCATTTCGTACAGGATCGGCATACGGGCCATCTTGTAGATGCCGAAGTGGAACTGGCGGTGCAGGTCGAGGTAGGCATCGAGCCGCCGGTCGGCGATGAGTTGGCGCATCTGCGCCAGTTGCCGGTGCAGCACTTCCACGCCGGCCGCGTCGGCATGGCGTGCCGCCTCCCGGGCGGCCCGGCCTTCGAGTTCGGTGCGCACGATGATGAGTTCGCGCAGCGTCTCGACACCGACGTCGGGCACCAGGGCCGTGTTGCGCGGCCCGAGTTCGAGCACGCGATGGGCCACCAGGCGGGCAACCGCGTCCCGCACGGGGGTGATCGATGTACCTAGCGTGTCGGCGAGCTCACGCAGAACGAGTCGCCCGCCGGGCTCGAACTTGCCGGCGAAAAGCGCATCGCGCAGCTGCGCATAGACCTGGTCCCACAGGTGTTCGCGCTCGACCGGTTGCAGCGCATGGTCCAACGGTTTGTTCATTACCACTCCGTCAATTGGTTAAGCCGATGCCCCGGCCATCGGGTGGAGCGCCGTGCGACGGTTGACAGCATAGCATTATCGATGCATGATGCACGTTGTACGTTATAACAAACACCTATTTGTTGTTGACGTCGTCACCCCCACAACCGAGGAGAAGACCCAATGAAGTTCGCCAAGACCCTGGCCTGTTCCATTCTGAGCGTCGGCGCCCTGCTGACCAGCCTGACGCCGGCCCATGCCGCCGAATATCCTGACCGCGAAGCGCGTTGGGTGATCCCATGGAATGCCGGTGGCTCCAATGACATCATGGCCCGTTTTCTCCAGCCCCTGCTGGCCAAACAGGGCCTGAAGGTGGTGATCGAGAACGTCGCTGGCGGCACCGGCGCCATCGGCATGGGACAGGTCGCCACCGCACAACCCGATGGTTACACCATCGGCAACGGCACCAGCTCGACGCTGGCCATCATTGCGCAGGGTAGGACGCCACTGAAGAACGAACAGTTCACCCACATCATCCGGGTCTCGGTCGATCCGCTGATGTTGCTGGTGCCGGGCAAGAGCCAGATCAAGACGCTGGACGAGTTCATCGCCCACATGAAGGCCAACCCGGGCACGGTCACCATCGGTACCCCCGGCGCGAACAACATCAACCACATCTTTGCCGCCGTGACCGCCCGCGGTGCCGGCGTGGCCTACCGCCACGTCTCGTATCCGGGCGGCTCGCGCGTCATCTCCGAGTTGATGGGCCAGCAAGTGCAGGCCGGTGTGCTCAAGCCCAGCGAAACCATCGAGCAGATCAAGTCGGGCGACCTGCGTCCGTTGGGCGTATTCGCCAATACACGCCTGGCGGTGCTGCCGGATGTGCCGACCTTCAAGGACAAGGGCGTCGACGTCTTCCCGTTCGGGCCCATGGTGCAAATGGCCTACATCGCGGCGCCGGCCAACATGGACCCCAAGGTGCGCGAGACCCTGACGGCGAAATACAAGGCTGCCATCGAAAGCCCTGAGTTCAAGGCCTTCGCTGCCAAGAACGGTTTCCTGATCGACCCGCTCACCGGCGCCGACCTCGACGCCGAAGTGGCCAAGGTGGCCAAGGCCATCGCGGCCGTGGCCGAACAGACCTTCACCAAGAAATAAACCGCAACCGGCACACGGACGTCCCACCGGGCTTGCCCCGGGGGGCTGCCTGCGTGCCTTTCCCCGGGAAAACTTTCCATGCAATCGATTCGTCTGGGCGCCAGCGCTGCAATGATGCTGCTGCTGCTGGGATTCGTAGCACTGCTGTTCGGGCCATCCTTTGACATGCCAACGGCGGGCGCATCCATCGGGCTGGGCCGCGGCGCCCTGCCGCAGTTCTGTGTTGTGATGGCTACGGTACTGTCCGTGGCCATCTTCGTGCGGGACCTCGTGGCCTACCGCCGCACCGGCGCCATCACCGGTCCGGCCGGACTCGGCGAGACCGCCGATCCGCGTCGCGTCATCATCCTCGGTTTCGCATCGCTGGTATTGCTGATGGCCTTTGTCATCGCCTGGCAATGGCTGGGGTTCCTGCCGGCGGCGATCGCCTTCGTGGTGATCACAGGCCTGCTGCTGCTGCCACGCGAACGCTGGGGCAGCCGTGCCGTCGGGATCGTGCTGGTGACCAGCGTGGCGTTTGCGCTGGGCGTCTGGGCCTTGTTCGTCTACGTCCTGCAAGTGCCGCTGCGCTGAGCGCCGGCCAGGACCGCTATTGCCATGGACGTTTTTACCCATCTGCTTCCCGCGCTGACCGAGGTGCTCGGCAATCCCTTCGGACTGGCGTTGATCCTGTTCGGCGTCGTGGTCGGCTTCATCTTCGGCGCCACGCCGGGACTGACCGCCACCATGGGCGTGGCCTTGTTCATTCCGCTCACCTTCCCGCTGGCGGCCGATCTGGCCATCGGCATGATGATCGCGCTGTATTGCGGCTCGATGGCGGGCGGCGCCATCCCCGCCATCCTGCTCAACATCCCGGGTACCCCTTCGGCGGTGGTGACGACACTCGACGGCCATCCGATGGCGCGCCAGGGCCATGCCGCCAAGGCCTATGGCTGGGCGCTGGTGGCCTCGATCGTCGGCGGGCTGGTGTCCTGGGTCTGCCTGGTGACGCTGGCGCCGGCGCTGGCGCAACTCGCGCTCAAGCTCGGCCCCGCCGAATACGCCGCCACCGCGTTCCTGGCCATGACCATCATCGCGTCCATCGTGCCAGGGCAATTGCTCAAGGGCGCACTCGCCGTCGTCATCGGCCTGGCCCTGTCGGTTGTGGGGCTGGACCAGATCACCGGCGAGGGCCGCTGGACCTTCGACACGCTGGCGCTGATGCGTGGCATCGACATGATGCCGGCCCTGATCGGCTTGCTGGTGATACCGGAACTGCTGTCGTCGATGTTCGAGCGCCACGGCGGAACCCGACTGCCGTATGACCTGCGCAACTTTCTGCCGACGGTGCGGGAGTGGAGCCGCCAGGCGGTGAACAACATCCGATCGGCGCTGATCGGCGTGGCCGTCGGCATCGTGCCCGCGCTCGGCGGCAGTGTCGGCTCGCTGATCGCCTACGACCAGGCCAAACGCATGGACAAGGACAAAGACCTGTATGGCAAAGGCGCACCCGGCGGTATCGTCGCCTCCGAGGCGGCGAACAATGGCGTAACCGGCGGCGCGTTGATTCCGCTGCTGACGCTGGGCATTCCGGGCGACACCGTCACCGCCATGTTGCTGGGCGGCCTGACCATCCACGGCCTGCAGCCCGGCCCCCGCCTGTTCGAGACCAGCGGCCCCGTGGTCTGGCACATCCTGGCCGCGGTACTTGTCGCCAACTTGCTGATCATCGCGGTCGGACTGCTGGGTTTCCGCTTTTTCGTGCGCGTGCTCGACGTACCGCGGCACCTGCTGATCCCGGCGCTGTTCGTACTGGCCGTGCTCGGCACCTATGCGTTGTCCAACCAGGTCTTCGACGTGATCGTCATGCTGGCGCTCGGCGTCGTCGGCTTTCTGATGTTGCTCGCCAGCATACCGGTCTATCCGGCCGTGATTGGCGTCATCCTGGGACCGCTGCTGGAGTCCGAAATGCGCCGCGCGCTGGTGATCAGCGGCGGCGACTGGAGCACCTTTGTCACC
>JBFJZP010000293.1:0-4718 GCA_041622095.1 Burkholderiaceae bacterium
GCCAACCCGGCGGGCATCGACTGGCAGCCGCTGGATGGTTTTGCCATCGCCCGCACCGAGACCACAGTGGCCCAGTTCGGTCGTTTTGTCGCAGCCACCGGCACCGTCACCCAGGCCGAGCGCGACGGTGGCGGCTCGGTCTACGAGGCCGGCTGGACGCAGAAGCCGGGCTGGACCTGGCGTACGCCCTTTGGGGGCGGCCATATGGCCGCTGGCGCCGAGCCGGCGGTGCATGTCACCTGGCACGAGGCGCAGGCCTTTTGTCGCTGGGCCGGCGGCAGCCTGCCAACCGATGCGCAATGGGTCTCGGCTGCCTATACCGAACAACGTGCCAACCCGCCGGCACCTTTCGTGCGCGGCCAGACCTACCCGTTACCGAATGGCGACAGCGCCAGCGGAGCCCAATGCCTGGACGACTGCGGTGCGGCTGCGAAGGCGCGTGCGATCGCACACGGTGCACGCCTGGCGCGAGGCCACGGCCATGCGGCAGTCGACACCACGCCGGCAGGTGTCAACGGCCTGCACGACATGGGCGGCAATGCCTGGGAATGGGTCGATGCGCCTGTCGGCGCGACCGGTGACAGCGAGCGCCTGACCCGCGGTGGCTCCTGGTGGTATGGCCAGGCGCAGATGCGCGCCGGGCATCTGCAATCCAAACCGGCGGACACCCGCGTCGTGTACATCGGCTTTCGTTGCGTGCGGCCGGGTTGAGCCGGCTCGGTCGGCCGTCAGGCCATCGCGCCGCAGGCCTCGGGCAGGTGGCGGATCGGCTGCGACTTCTCGCCATCGAAGCGAAGGCTTCGTGATGCGGTGTCCGGTTCTGCTCGACGAAGTCGCCGAAGGCATACAGGCGTTCGTCCAGCGTCGCCACGCCGACATGCTTGGCACCACGCGACAGCTGCGCGAGTTCCTGGCACGGGTCGGTGGCCGGCGCTGCCGGACTGTCGAACGCCGCATGCCGGGCCTGCAGTGCCGACAAGTCCATCCGGCCCGGCTGGTTCAGCCGTTCGAACTGACCCTGGCGCTGGCCATGTTTCGACGCAACAGCCATGTTCGGCCGAGTGTATGCCAGCCATGAACCGTCGGGACAGCGGTTGGCGGGCACAATGACAGGTCCCCGATGCCCGGCCGCAAGCTGGCGCCGCATCGGTTGCCACCCGTCACTTGTCACCCACTATTCGCAAAGGTCAAACCCATGGACAGGATCGATGCAGCAGCCCGGGCCATCGCCGCGGCCCGACTCGGCCGCACGCCGCTGGCGCCACTCGATGCCGCGATCGCGCCGCAGAGCCTGGCCGACGGCTACCGTATCCAGGAGGCGCTGCGCGAGGTGTTGCGCGACCAGCTCGGTGCCTTTGTCGGCTACAAGATCGGCTGCACCAGCGCGGTGATGCAGCAATACCTGGCGATACCGCATCCGTGTGGCGGCAGTATTTTTGCCAACCGTGTCCATCCGCATGGCGTGGTGCTGCATGCACAGGACTATGTACGCGTCGGGGTCGAGTGCGAAATCGCGGTGCGGCTCGGTCGCGACCTGCCGCCGGACGAGGCCGGACTGCCCGATACCGCGATCGCCGATGCGGTCGATGCGTATTTCCCGGCGATCGAGATCGTCGACGACCGTTACCAGCAGTGGGAAACCCTGGGCGCGCCGACGCTGGTGGCCGATGATTTCTTTGCCGCCGGATGCGTGCTGGGTCGACCGGTCGCACCGGCCGCGCTGGACGACCTGCGCCAGGTCCGCGGCCGCGCGCTGGTCAATGGTGTGGAGATCGCCGCCGGCACCGGTGCCGATGTACTGGGCCATCCGCTGGTGGCCTTGCGCTGGCTGGTCGAGCATCTGGCCTCGCGTGGCCAGTGGCTGCGCGCCGGGCAGATCGTCATGACCGGTAGCCTGGTCAAGACCTTGTGGCTGAACGCCGGCGACCGTGTCCGGATGGAATTCTCCGAACTCGGCGATGTGGAAATGGTCTTGAGCCAGGCGGCTCCGCCGGCCCGCTGAACCTGCCTGCCGGTGCCTGCGGGTCAGTCGATCAGCGGGCGCGTTGCGCCTTGCCGTCGCCGGCGGTACTGGCCGCAAGCTTGTCCAGCAGCCGCTCCTGCTCGCGGCTCAGCGTCGTCGGAAAACGCGGCACGATGATCACCACCTGATCGGCGCGTTGGCGGTCCTTGCCGCTACGGAAACCTTTGCCGGCCAGCCGGTACACCACTTGTCCGCGTTGCAGTGTCAGCGGTTGGGGCCCCTTGAGCGTGGGAATGTCGATCGTGCGGTTGGCGATCCAGCCAAAGCCGTCGACCGGCAACTCGCATCGCACGGTGCCGTCGTTGTCGCGTACCAGCACCGGGTGGGGCAGCAACTCGACCGTGATGTCCAGCGCCACCGCCGCACGGCCAGGTGCCGGTGGGACATGCAATACATCACCATCGCGTATATCCGCCGGCAGTCGCACCGATAGCTTGTAGCGGGCGACCTCGGTCTTGCCGCTGCCGGCGCAGGCCTGGCAACTGGGTCGCACCTGGCCGCTGCCGTCGCAGGCGGTACACGGGGTGGCCGGCCCGTACCAGCCGAACCAGGTCCGCTCATGTATCTTGCCTTCGCCGGCGCATGTGTCGCAGGTCTGCGGCTTCAGCGACTGGCCGGTGCCAGCACAACGGGTACAACTTTCCACCACCGTGCCCTGCAGCACCTTGATGCAGCCGGCGGCGGCTTCTTCCAGCGTCAGTTGCACCCGGCGATGCACGGTGCGGTGCGGGGTCGGTGGCGGCCCGGCGTCGGCGTTGGTGCTCGCTGCGCGGGGCTGGCGGCCGTCCGCCGCGCTGCGGATATGTTCCAGCGCCCGGTTGATGCGCTGCATACGGGCCGAGGCCTCGGCGTGGTTGTTGCGATCAGGGTGCCAGTGCGACACCAGGCTGCGCCAGGCCGCCTTGGCCTGCGCCAGGTTGGCACTGGGCGGCAGGCCCAGTTCGGCAAAAGCATCGTCAACAGTCATGGTGGGGCAGGCGCAGGGCGCAGATCCAGGCGGGTAAATATCAGGGGGAAGGCCCCAATTACACCACTGCGCGGCGCTGGGTCTCCGAGCGCGGCCAGCGGACAAGGGAACTGGGTCACAATCGTCTGGCCGCGTGGCGGTCGCCGATTCGCATGGTGAAACGCCAAGGCCTGTCGCGCCGGCATGACCCACTTTCGACTTGGGGGCGATGTGCTTGATTTTTCCGCAACGATGGCAACCGGTTTGCCGCCGATATCCCGCTCTTGCCATGCGCTGGCGCGGCCGTGCCAGGGTGTCCTGCGGCTTGGTGTCGCGCCGCGCGAGCGGCTGTCAGGCGCGGCGGCCCGTACCATGAGGACCACCTGATGCCGCCGGTTACCCAGGGCCTGCTGGTGGCCAATGTGCTGATCTTCTTCCTGGCACCCCAGCTCGGCCCCCAGATCATCGGCATGTTCGCCCTGTGGCCATGGGACACCGGCTTGTTCCGGCCCTGGCAGTTGCTGACCTATGCGTTCCTGCACGGCGGCTTGGCGCACCTGGCGTTCAACATGTTCGGCTTGTGGATGTTCGGCTCCGAACTCGAGCGGGTCTGGGGTACGCGGCGCATGCTGCACTTCTATCTCGCCAGTGTGCTGGTCGCTGCATTCACCCAATTGCTGGTGACGGAGTTGATGGGGGCGCAGGCGCCGACCGTGGGTGCATCGGGTGGCTTGTTCGGCCTGCTGATCGGTTTTGCGATGGTGTTTCCGCGGCGCAAGATCACACCGCTGATACCGCCGATTCCGATGCCGGCACCGGTATTCGTCGCCTTGTACGGTGGCATCGAACTCACGCTGGGTGTGACCGGCAGTGCCAGCGGTGTCGCCCATTTTGCCCACCTGGGCGGATTGCTCGGTGGCTGGCTGATGATGCGTTACTGGCGCGGGCAAGCGCCGTTCGGACGTTCCGGCCCCTGAGTTGCGACCCGCCGCAGCCGGGTCTTCAGTCCGGCCAGATCACGTCGTCCAGCGGACGGCGCGGCGAAGCCGGCAATACGGTTTGTGGCGTGCCCCAACGCAGCAGCAACTGTGGCGTGCCGACACCCCCGCACAAGGCCTGCAGCCGGGGCCGCAGGTCGGCCACCTGCACCGGCTGGTTCAGGTAGGACGCCTGCAGGCCATGCGTCAGGCCGACCAGCAGCGCATGTTGCAAGGCCTGGCCGGCTGACAGCCAGTCCGGCGCCGCGTCACCCGGGGTGGCAATCACCGTGAGCAGCGGCGATGCGTCGGCCAGCTCCCGATCCTTGGCGCCGACGCCGTGTCCCATGTCGAAGCTGCGCACCACCATCTGGGCCGCCGGTACCGCCAGCGCCGGCACCGACAGGCCGTCGCCGCGGCGACGCGGGTGCATCCAGGCGGCCAGCTCGCGACGCCAGCTGGAACTGGCCCACAACAATGCATCACCTTCGGACACCAGTGCGGCAGCCTGCTCGCGCTGTTCCGGTTCCGACAGAATCGACAGCCGCGCGCCTTCGGCCTGGACCGCTGCGTCCAGTTCCATCGTCGCAATCGTGTCGACCGGGCGGCTCGTGAAGCGGCGCCGGTAGGTGCGCCGCGCGGGGATCCGGGTCTGCAGCCGGCCCAGCGGATGGCTCGATCCGTCGGGCACCAGCGTGACCCGGGCCAGCAGGTCGTGGTCGCCCTGGTCCGGTGTCAATGCCACTTGCGCCTGCCATCCGGCCGCGGCGGC
>JBFJZP010000294.1:0-4710 GCA_041622095.1 Burkholderiaceae bacterium
CGCTGCAGATTCACCTGGCTGCCGCACAAGGTGCACGGAATGATCGGGAACTGGCGGTGCGCCGCCCAGCGCACCAGGTCCTTCTCGGCCACCTGCGCCATCGGCCGGATCACGACATGGCGGCCGTCGTCGCTGACCAGCTTGGGTGGCATGCCCTTGAGCTTGCCGCCGAAGAACATGTTCAGGAAGAAGGTCTGCAGGATGTCGTCGCGGTGATGGCCCAGCGCGATCTTGGTGGCACCGAGTTCGTCCGCCACCCGGTACAGGATGCCGCGGCGCAGCCGGCTGCACAGGCTGCACAAGGTCTTGCCTTCCGGAATCAGGCGCTTGACGATGGAATAGGTGTCCTGGTTCTCGATATGGAAGGGCACACCGAGCTGCGCGAGGTATTGCGGCAGCACATGTTCCGGGAAACCGGGCTGCTTCTGGTCCAGGTTGACCGCGATCAGGTCGAAGTGCACTGGGGCGCGCGCCTGCAGCTTGAGCAGGATGTCGAGCATCGCGTAGCTGTCCTTGCCACCGCTGACGCACACCATGACCTTGTCGCCTTCCTCGATCATGTTGAAGTCGATGATCGACTGGCCGACCAGCCGGCACAGGCGTTTCTCCAGCTTGTGGGTTTCGCGCTCGATCTTCGCGCGCTCACCGGTGGGCGCCACCGGCGCCGTTTCGGTTTCGATCCATGCGGTTTCCATCACCATTGCCCTGTTTCCACGCGAATCGCCACTTCGCAGTCGTCAAAAATCTCCAGCATGGCGATCTTCACCCGCACGCCGAGCACCCCCGGGATCTGCATCAGCCGCTGCGCCAGCTTGCCGATCAGCGTCTCGAGCAGGTTCACATGTTGTGCGGTGCATTCGTCGATGATGATCTGGCGGATCTTGCGGTAGTCCAGCACATGGTTGATCTCGTCGTCGACCGGGTGCAGGTCTTGTTCGCCGATGTTGAGTTCGGTATCGACCTGGATCGGTTGCGGGCCGGTTTTCTCGACATCGAGGATGCCCAGGTTGGCGGCAAAGCGCAAGCCGGTCAGGTTCAGGGTCTGGTTGCCGCGGGCTTTGGTCATGGGCGGGTATTGGGTCAGGGACAGGGTCACGGGTTCACATCAGCGAAAAATCGCGTGTGAACCGCATCAGGTGCTGGCCGCCGTCGACCAGCAGCGAGGTACCGGTGATGGAGCGGTTCTCCAGTGCGAATCGCACGGTGGCGGCAACGTCGGCCGGTGTCGACGACTGGTCGAGCAAGGCCAGTTTGTGGCGTTCCTTGAACTGCTCTTCGCTCAGCAGGTTGCTGGTCAGCGTCAGGCCGGGCGCCACGCCCACCACCCGGACCGACGGCGCCAGCGCCAGTGCCAGCATGGTCGTGGCCGCCTCCAGCGCGGCCTTGGACAAGGTGTAGCTGATGAAGTCCGGATTCTGGTTCCAGAGTTTCTGATCCAGCAGGTTGATCACCACGCCTTGCGCCTGCGGTTCGGCGACCTCGCTGCCGGCACGGTCGCTGCGCCGGTGCAGGATATGGGTGTGCAGGGCCTGGGCCAGCAGGATGGCGGCGCCGGCATTGCTGCGCATGTGTTTTTCCATCGCGGCAAAGCCGAAGGTCGCGGTGTCGTCGTGTTCGAAGGTCGACGCGCTGTTGACCACCGCATCCACATGGCCGAAATGCGAGATCACGGTCGGCAGCAGGTTCTGCACCGCGGTCTCGTTGGCCAGGTTGGTGCGGAACGACATGCTGTTGCCCGACAGTTCGGTGCACTCCGCGCTGGTGCGGTGCGCGTCTTCGACCGAGTCCCGGTAATGCACCGCCACATGCCAGCCGTCGCGCGCCAGCGCCAGGGCAATTTCGCGGCCAAGGCGTTTGGCCGCACCGGTGACGAGGACGACGCGTTCGCGAGGAGTGGCAGACATTCGGGGACAATCGGTGCGGATGGAGATACCCCCGAGTTTAACGAGCGCCATGCAGGCGCATCTGGCGCAGGTGCTGGCGCAGCACGGGGGCTGGATCGGGTTCGACCGGTTCATGGAGCAGGCGCTCTATGCCCCGGGGCTGGGCTACTACGCCCGCGACGACGGGCAGATCGGCCAGCGCACGGCGCACCCGGGCGGGCCCGGCAGCGACTTCGTCACCGCGCCGACCCTGTCGCCGCTGTTCGGCCGGGCCCTGGCCGCGCAGGTGGCGCAGGCATTGCAGGCCACCGGCACCCGCACCGTCTGGGAGTTCGGCGCCGGCACCGGCGCCATGGCAGCGCAACTGCTGCAGGCACTGGGCGACCAGGTCGAACACTACATGATCGTCGACCTGTCCGGCACACTGCGGGCGCGCCAGCGCGAGACGCTGGCAGCCTATGCCGACAAGGTGTCCTGGGCCGACAGCCTGCCGGACCGTATGCACGGTGTGGTGCTGGGCAATGAACTGATCGACGCGATGCCGGTGCGCTTGTTGGCCCGTACCGGCGGCATCTGGCATGAACGCGGCGTCGTACAAGGGCCGGATGCGGCGCTGGCCTGGCAGGATCGGCCGACCGATTTGCGTCCCCCGGTGGCGATTGCCGGTGACGATGACTACCTGACCGAGATCCACCCGCAGGCCGAGGCCTTCATGCGCACGCTGGTGGATCGGCTGGAGCGCGGCGCGGTGTTCCTGATCGACTATGGTTTCCCTGAGCGGGAGTATTACCACCCGCAGCGCGCGATGGGCACGGTGATGTGCCACCAGGCGCACCGCATGGACGACCAGCCGCTGCAGGATGTGGGCGCCAAGGACATCACCGCGCATGTCAATTTCACCGGGCTGGCGCTGGCCGCGCAGCATGCGGCGGACGCCGCGCCGCAGGCCGGGGCCTGGAACCTGCTCGGTTACACCAGCCAGGCGCGTTTCCTGATCAACTGCGGCATCGGGCCGATGCTCGACGCCGCCGACCTGCCGACACGCACGATGGCGCAGAAGTTGTTGCTCGAGCATGAGATGGGCGAGTTGTTCAAGGTGATCGGATTTGCCCGCGGCACGCCCTGGGAGGCGCTCGGTTTTTCCAGTGGCGACCGCAGCCACAGCTTATGAAATCGAATGGCGTATGACCGATAAACTGCAGCGTCGAGCGCGTGGCGCACGATGCGTCGACACCGGGCATCCGACCCCTGGGCGGACCTGGCCATGATCCGCTGGCTGATCGTCGTTTTCATCGTGCTGGTCCTGCTCAACGCCTTGGCGCCGTTCCTGGACAAGCTCGGGTATGGCAAGTTGCCCGGGGACTTCCGGTTTCGCCTGTTCGGTCGCCAGTTCTACCTGCCGGTGGCCACCACGATACTGGTCAGCCTGGCGGCCGCCTTGCTCGCGCGGATACTGTGAATCTGGGCAAGCGCGCGACCCATCTGCTGTTGCTGGCGCTGATCTACCTGGCCTTCATCAGCCTGGGCCTGCCCGACGGCGTGCTGGGTGTGGCATGGCCGGAGATGCGCAGCGGGTTCGGCCAGTCCTTGCAGGCGGCCGGCCTGTTGACGATGACGCTGACCGCGTGCTCGGCGGTGTCGGGTTTCGCCAGCGGATTCGTGCTCGCGCGGCTGGGTACCGGCAAGGTGGTGGCAATCAGCGGTTTCATGACCGGCCTGGCCCTGCTGGGTTTCGCGCTGGCGCCATCGTTTCACTGGATCATCCTGCTGGTGGTGCCGCTCGGCCTGGGGGCCGGTTCGGTCGACGCCGGCCTGAACCATTTCGTGGCCCGTCACTACAGCGCGCGGCACATGAACTGGCTGCACGGCTGCTGGGGCATCGGCGCCACGCTGGGGCCGCTGGTCATGGGCGCCGCACTGGCAGCCCGCTGGGGCTGGCAGGGGGGGTATGTCGTGATCGCGGTGATGCAGCTGCTGTTGGCGCTGTTTTTCCTGCGCCACCTGCGCCTGTGGGACAGCGAACCGGCGCAGCCGCAGGCGACGACCACCACGGCGACAGACGCCGATGCGTCGCCGCCACCGCCGCCGGCACCTGCGTGGGCCGCCTGGCTGGCACCGGCCTTGTACCTGGTCTACACATCCGTAGAAGTGGGCACAGGCTTGTGGGCCGCCAGCATCCTGGTCGACGGGCGTGGCATGGAGCCGTCCCAGGCCGGCATGTGGGTCGCCGGTTTCTTCGGCGCAATCATGCTCGGGCGCTTCCTGGTTGGCCTGGTGGCGCACCTGCTCGGCAACCGCCTGCTGGTGCGGGCCGGGATCGTGCTGGCGATGGTTGGCGCGGTGGTGTTCGCCATCCCGGCTCTGCCCGACCTGTTTCACCTCGCCGGCCTGGTGTTGCTCGGACTGGGTTGCGCGCCGATCTACCCCTCGCTGATGCACGAGGCGACGAAACGATTCGACCCGGCCACCGCACGCACGGTGATCGGTCGCCAGGTGGCGTTTGCCTATCTCGGTTGTGCGCTGGGGCCGGCGGGTCTGGGCCTGCTGGGCGGCTACCTGGGCTTGTGGGCGGTGATGCCGGCGATTGTGCTGGCGTTGTTGCTGCTGGGCTGGATGAACTGGCGACTGGACCGGGTGACCTGAGAGGTGCTGCAGGCCACGATGGCGCGGGCGGGCAGGGTCGTGACGATGACGCGTGCTTGAATTGCCGCCGGGTGACTCCATGTCTGGAGCAGTGGCTCCGGTTTCGATGCGGCGCCGTCCCCCTGTTGCCAACCGAATCCCATCCATGACCCACCCCGCCCATATCGTCTGCCCCCATTGCCAC
>JBFJZP010000295.1:0-4709 GCA_041622095.1 Burkholderiaceae bacterium
ACCGGAGCGTCCCGGATGTCTGCGGTCCCAGTGATAGGGAAGGGATACGTCGTGTATTTCGGGCGGCGCGGCACCCACTGTGCGCTCCACCCGCGCATCGCGCAGCAGCCGGATCGGATCCTGGGCCAGTGCGGGCGAGCACGCCAGCAACAGGACCAGCAGTGTGGCCAGTAGCCACCCGCTCCGATAGCTGCCGCACGGTGCCGATTCTGTCGCCAGGACGGCAGGGGACGATGAACCAGCGGCCTTGTCAGCTGAAGGGTGGCAACAAACCCATGCGCGTGGCCTCGAATACGGCCTCGGTCTTGGAGTGCACGGACAGCTTGGCATACATGTTCTTGATATGGGTTCGCACAGTATGGACTGTCAGGTTCTGCAATCGCGCCACTTCCGAGTAGGAAAAACCTCTTGATATCAGTGCCAGCACCTCCTGTTCGCGCGGCGTCAGGACGGTGCGGTCGGTTGCCGGCTGCCCAAATGCCATCGACGCTGGCGCCCGCGCCGGCGGGGTGCTGCCGTGCGAGGACGGTGCTTGTTGCATGCGGTACTTGGAGAGGACGCGCCGCGCGATCATAGGCGAGATCGGCGAGGCACCGTCGCGCATGTCCAGGATCGTGCGTGCGATGTCGTCCGGTGTCGAATCCTTGTGGATGTAGCCCAGTGCGCCGGCTTCGATGCTCGACAACACATTGTCTTCGTCGCCGAACATCGATATCACCAGGGGCTCGCATGCCGGATGCAGGCGGATCGCATGCCGGATCACCTGCAGGCCGCTGCCGTCGGGCAGGCCCAGGTCGATCAGCAGCACGTCGACATGGTTGGCCGGCTGGTCCAGCCAGGCCAGTGCCTCGGCCACGGTACCGAGCTTGGCGGCCAGGTCCAGTTCGGCGCAGCGCGACACGCTGGCGGCGAAGAATTCGCGCATGTCCGGGTCATCCTCTACCACCAGCACTCGCCACACGTTCGTCCCCTTGCGCTGTTTTGTCTGTGGCCAGAGCATAGTCGCAAGCGGCCACTGCGCAGCCGTGTGTCGGCTCATATATCCATGCGATGACGGGTCCGGGATGCGTCGATGGCATTCGACCCGTCCGATCCCCGTTCGTGCCATCCATTGCGCAAATGGTCTCGGCCATCGCCACGACACCCCCACCCGCGGGGTTTGCCGGGGGCGGCGGACCTGCCTACGGCGGGCACCATCACCGTCAAGGACTCCCTGGGCCGATGGCAGGCCGTGCACGGCAGCAAAGCCGCAACAGTGCAGCGCAACATGACGCAAGCCGGCCGCATGGTTAGGATCGAATGGCCATGACGTATGACACGCAAGCGAATCGGCCCCCCGATCCGGGTACTGCCCGGTCGCCAGGCACGGGCGCGGGGACCCCGCGTTTTGCGGCGCGGCGTGTCGGTCTGCGCCCGCTGCACCTGCTGGTGCTGCTGGCGAGCATGGGGGCCGGATGCGCCGGGCTTGACAAGGGCGACGGTCGGCGCGCGGACATGCAGCCCCCCTTGCCACAGGTCATGGCGCCCGACGCGACCCCGGTGGCCAGTGCCGCTGCCGGTGTCGCGCAGCCTGCCGCCTGTGCGCCGGCGGCGCTGGCCGCGATGCGCCAGCGCACGCCGGTGGCGGTGCAGGACCAGCGCAAGCTCGCATTGATCAGCGGAACGGTTTATACCTGGCGCGGCGCGGAGCAACCGCGGGCGATCTGGCACGGCGCGGTCCAGGTGGCGCTGGGTCCGACGCAGGCCTATGTACTCGACGACCGGCGCCGCGTGATCGCATGGCAGGATGGCGTGCAACTGCCGGAGATGCTGCTCGACGAGACGGTGTGGATCGCCGCCGGAGCGGGAGGGCTGCTGGCGATTCGTTGCGACGGCAGCCTGTGGGAGCGATCCTTGTCCGCATCGGACTGGACACGCAGCGCCGATGCGGCGGTGCATGCGGCGCGGGGTGATGCCACCTTCTACTATGTGGACGCCGCGGGTGGCCTGTTTGCACGTGGCCAGGCCTGGCGCGGGCAATTCGGTGACGGGCAACTGGCCGCGCAGGAAGAATGGACCCGGGTGGCCGATGATGTGGTTGCGGTGGTGGCCCATGCGGCGCATGCCTTGTACCAGCGCGCAGATGGAACGGTGATGGGCACCGGCGGTAATCGCCATGGGGCGCTCGGTGCCCACGGATTCGGCGACAAGGCCGCCAGCTGGGGTTTCATGCTGGCCGGCGCGCGCCGTATCGCCACCGGCAGCCGGCACAGCATGGTGATCCGTACCGACGGATCCTTGTGGGTATGGGGCCAACGTGCGGGCTTCCTGCCCAGCCGGGTGCTCGACCAGGTGGTCGCCTGCAGTGTCGACGCGGGCGAGAGCCTGGCAATGACGGCCGACGGCGCCCTATGGCAATGGTCGCTCGGACATGTGCCGGTTCGGCTCGATCTGCCGCCGGCACGTTGACCGGCCGATGGACCGGACGTGCGCGGGTGGCAACACGATCTCCCGATTCCGGCAAGGATTTTGCGGCGCATCGGACAATACCGTGGCGGCGCCGGCCTGGCGCGGCGCGCCGCAGCGGCAGCCGATGGCATCTGCCGTATTCCAGGTCGATATGTTCGCGCTGACGCGTGGGCAGATGAAACAACGATGAAAGAGGCTCATGGCGGATTTTGATTGCGACCTGTTTGTGGTCGGTGGTGGCAGCGGCGGCGTGCGCGCCGCGCGGATGGCGGCGCAGCGCGGTGGACGGGTCATGCTGGCCGAACAGGGCGGCATTGCCATGCTCGGCGGCACCTGCGTCAACCTCGGCTGCATTCCGAAAAAGCTCTACAGCTACGCGGCGCATTACGCCGAGGCATTCGAGGAGTCACACGGTTTCGGCTGGGAGGGTGCGGCGCCGACATTCAACTGGGCCACGCTCAAGGACAACCGGCGCAAGGAGATCAGCCGGCTCAACGGGATCTATGCCAATTTGCTCAATGGCACCGGTGTCGAGGTCATCCATGCCCGGGCGCAGGTCACCGGGCCGCAGCAACTGCGCGTCGATGGCCGTGACATCCGTGCGCGCAACATCCTGATCGCCACTGGCGGCACACCTTTCGTGCCCCCGATCGACGGTGCCGACATGGTGGTCACGTCGGACGCGATGTTCGACCTCGACCCGTTCCCGCGCCGGCTGGTCGTGGTCGGTGGTGGTTATATCGCCAGCGAGTTCGCGTCGATCTTCAACGGCCTGGGCGCGCAGGTGACGCAGTTGTACCGCGGTGCGCAGATCCTGCGCGGCTTCGACGACGAGGTGCGGCATTTTGTTGCGGCCGAGATGCGCAAGACCGGTGTCGATCTGCGCCTGGATGCCGACGTCAGCGCCTTGCGCCGCACCGAAAATGGCATCGAGGTGACGGTGCGGCAAGGTGCATCCGACGACGAAACCACGCTGGTGGCGGACACGGTGTTGTATGCGACCGGACGGGTGCCGAATGTGCGCGGCCTGGGCCTGGAGGAGGTGGGGGTCGCGCTGGGCTGGGATGGCGCGATCGCGGTCGACGCCGGCTACCGGACCTCGGTGCCGTCGATCTACGCAGTCGGCGACGTGACCGACCGGATCCAGCTCACGCCGGTGGCACTGGCCGAGGCGATGGTGGTGGTTGACCAGTTGTTCGGACCGCCCGCAGGCAAAGCGGCGCGCAGCATGGACTACGAGTTCATCCCGACAGCGGTGTTCACCCACCCCAACATCGGTACGGTGGGGTATTCCGAACATGATGCCGCCACGCACTGCGGCAAGGTCACCGTCTACCGCAGCGAGTTCAAGGCGCTGAAACACACGCTCAGCGGCAGCAGCGAGCGCACCTTGATGAAGCTGCTGGTGCAGGACGACACCGACCGGGTGGTCGGCCTGCACATGGTCGGCCCGGATGCCGGCGAGATCGTGCAGGGATTCGCGGTTGCGATGAAGGCCGGCGCGACCAAGGCGATGTTCGACAACACCATCGGCATCCACCCGACCGCGGCCGAGGAGTTCGTGACGATGCGCGAGCCGGTGAAGAAGGCCGTGCCGGCCTGAAGCCCGCCGCCCCGGCGGGGCGGCGGGGCAATGCCGCCGCCCGGCGCCGCCTCAGCCTGGCACCTGCACGACCCGCAGTTCGTGGTTCGCCGGATCCACCTCGACCGTCGCGCCGTGCGGCACCTGTGCGGTGATGTCGCCGTCGAACCCGGCCAGCATGGACACGTCGCCGAATGCGGCGCCCTGGGCCAGGATCGGGTTGACGGTGTTGAACACGATGGCCAACGGCACGATGCCGCGCGAGGCCATCTCGCGCAGCATCCAGGCGCTGGCCACGCCGCCCTTGGCGGTGTCGAGCACCAGGATGCGGCCCACGTAGGACTGTCCGGCCAGCTTGTGGGCCGGGCGCGAGAAGGTGCCGCCGATGCGGTCCAGGTCGTAACGGGCCGAAAAGCCATCGCGCGCCACCAGCGCTATACCGCGCACGGTGGCGCCGATGGCATGGCGGGCCTTGTGAATCTGCGGCATCGCGGTGTCCTTGCTCATGGCGTTCATGCCAGCCTCCCGGTTTGTGCGGCTTCGATGCATTGCGCCATCGAGGCCAGCGTCGGTGCATAACCGTAGCCGCCCAAGATGTTGACCAGCTTGGCGCTGTTCGTGGCCAGCCGTTTCCAGCCATTGGCCTCGGCGATCTCGCGTGCGTACGACTGGTAGAAAC
>JBFJZP010000296.1:0-4701 GCA_041622095.1 Burkholderiaceae bacterium
GCCGGGCGCCGGCGAAGCGGAGCCGGCGGGTGCCGCCGTGGCGGACGTGCAGGTGCCGGATGACTTCCTGATCATCGTGCCGGTGCGCAACCTGGTGCTGTTCCCGGGCCTGATCGTGCCGGTGGCGATCGGTCGGGAACGGTCGATCGCCGCGGCGCAATATGCCGTCCGGCATGAGCGTGCGGTCGGCATCCTGTTGCAGAACCATGCGGAAGTGGAGGCGCCCGGGCTGCAGGACATGGCGCGTGTCGGTACGCAGGCGTCGATCCTGCGGTACGTGAGCACACCCGACGGCAACCACCATCTGATCTGCCAGGGCCAGGAGCGGTTTCGTGTCATCGACCTGCCCGATGCGTATCCGTTCATGGTGGCGCGTGTCGAGCCGATCAAGACCCTGGTTCCTGCCGGGGACGCGCAAGTCGAGGCGCTGTTCCTGCGGCTCAAGGAACGCGCCATCGAGGTACTCGGCCTGTTGCCGCAGACGCCGCAGGAAATCGTGCAGGCGGTGCACGCGATCGAGTCGGCGGAGAACCTGACCGACGTGGTCGCCGGCTACCTGGACATCAAGCCGGCCGAGAAGCAGGAAATTCTGGAGCAGGCCGACCTGCGCCTGCGGATGGAGCGACTGCTGGCATTGATGGCCCATCGCATCGAGGTGATGCAGTTGTCGCGCGAGATCGACCAGCGCACCAGGAGCAGCATGGGTCAGCGCGAGCGCGAGTTCCTGCTGCGCGAACAGATGAAGGCGATCCAGAAGGAGCTCGGCGACGAGGGCGCTGGCAATGCGGCCGAGGTGGCCGAGCTGCGCAAGGCCATCGACGACGCCGGCATGCCGCAGGAGGCGCACAAGCAGGCCGACAAGGAGCTCAAGCGCCTGGAGCGCATGTCGGACGCCTCGGCCGAGTATTCGATGGTGCGCACCTATCTCGACTGGATGGTGGAACTGCCCTGGAAGGCGCCACAAACGGACGTGATCGATGTCGCACAGGCCCGCACCGTGCTCGACGCCGACCACTTCGGGCTCGAGAAGGTGAAGGAGCGCATCCTCGAGTTTCTGGCGGTGCGCAAGCTCAAGCCCGATGGGCACAGTCCGATTCTGTGCCTGGTGGGACCGCCAGGTGTGGGCAAGACCTCGCTCGGGCAATCGATCGCCAGGGCACTGGGCCGCCCCTTCGTTCGGGTATCCCTCGGTGGTGTGCATGACGAGGCCGAGATCCGCGGCCACCGGCGTACCTACATCGGAGCCTTGCCCGGCAACATCGTCCAGGCGCTGAAGAAGGCCGGCACACGCGGCTGCGTGATGATGCTCGACGAGATCGACAAGATGGGCAGCGGCATCCAGGGAGATCCGTCGGCCGCGCTGCTCGAGGTGCTCGATCCGGAGCAGAATCACACCTTTCGCGACAACTACCTGGCGGTTCCTTTCGACCTCTCGCAGGTCATCTTCATCGCCACCGCGAACATGCTCGACCCGGTGGCAGGACCACTACGCGACCGCATGGAGGTGCTGCAACTGTCGGGTTATACACGCGACGAGAAGCGGGTCATCGCGCGCAAGTACCTGATTGCACGCCAGACCGATGCCTGCGGCCTGACTGCCGGGCAGTTCGCCATCACCGATGCGGCGATCGACGCCATCATCCGCGATTACACGCGCGAGGCTGGCGTGCGCAATCTCGAGCGCCAGATCGGCGCGGTGTGCCGGCGGGCGGCGGTGCGCATCGCACAGGGGCAGGTCACGCAGGTCGACGTGGACGTGGCGGACCTGGCCGACGTTCTCGGACCGGTCAAGTTCGAGAACGAGGCCGCCTTGCGCGTCGGCATGCCAGGTGTTGCCACCGGCCTTGCCTGGACGCCGGTCGGGGGTGACATCCTGTTCGTCGAGGCAAGCCGCACGCCGGGCACCGGCCGGCTGATCCTGACCGGGCAACTCGGGGATGTCATGAAGGAGTCGGCGCAGGCTGCGCTGACCCTGGTGAAGTCGCGTGCGCCGGCGCTCGGCCTCGATGCGTCGGCGTTCGACAAGGCCGACGTCCACGTCCATGTGCCGGCAGGCGCGATTCCGAAAGACGGCCCTAGCGCCGGCGTGGCGATGTATGTTGCCATGGCATCGCTTTTTTCCGATCGGCCGGTGCACAACGATACCGCGATGACCGGTGAGATCAGTTTGCGCGGCCTGGTGTTACCGGTCGGCGGCATCAAGGAGAAGGTGCTCGCCGCGCTGGCGGCCGGCATCCGGCGCGTGATGCTCCCCGCGCGCAACCGCAAGGATCTGATCGACTTGCCGCAAGAGGCCCGGGATCATCTGGAGTTCGTGTTTCTCGATGACGTGACGCAGGCGATGGAAGTCGCTGTAGGGTTGCCGCCACCATCGGTGCAGCAGTCCTGACGCGTGTCACGCACGCCCACAAGCAGAACGGTGGTGCCTGCCTGGCGCCGCGGCGACGTCATGGAACGAGAACGGCGGCGCCATCGATGGCGCCAGCGCGCAGTGCCGCCACGGCATCGTTCGCCCGTTCCAGCGCAAACGGCTGCACATGCGTCGTGATCGGGTAGCGCCCAATCAGCTGGAAGAAGTCATCACCGTCGGCGCGTGTCAGGTTGGCAACCGAGCGCAGCATGCGCTCGCCCCACAAGAGCCGATAGTCGAACGCCGGTATCCGGCTCATGTGAATCCCGGCGCACACCACGGTGCCACCCTTGCGGGTGGCGCGCAGGGAAGCCGGCACCAGCGAACCCACGGGCGCGAAGATCAGTGCAGCATCGAGTTCGGCCGGCGGCATTGCATCCGATGACCCGGCCCAGCGCGCACCGAGTTGCATGGCGAATTGCTGGCCGTGTGTGTCGCCCGGCCGCACGAAGGCATACACCTGCACCCCCTGGGCCACTGCCAGCTGGCAGACGATGTGGGCCGCCGCGCCGAATCCGTACAGGCCCAGCCGCATGCCGGGGCGGACCTCCGACAGACGGTAGGCGCGAAAGCCGATCAGGCCGGCGCACAACAAGGGCGCAGCATGCACGTCGTCGTAGGCATCGGGCAATGCAAAGCAGAAACGCGCATCGGCCACTGCATACTCGGCAAAGCCGCCATCACGGTCGTAGCCGGTGAAGACCGGGTTGTCGCACAGGTTTTCGCGCTGGGCGGCACAGTAGCCGCAATGGCCGCAGGTGCCGCCGAGCCAGGGTATGCCGACCCGTTCGCCGATCCGAAAGCGCGTTGCACCGTCGCCGCAGGCGTCGACACGCCCGACGATCTCGTGGCCGGGTACCACCGCCGCGCGGTGGGGCGGCAGGTCGGCATCGATGACATGCAGGTCGGTGCGGCAGACGCCGCAGGCCAGCACCTTGACCCGGATCTCGCCCGGCCCCGGTTCAGGCACCGGCGCATCGCGTGCGAGCAGCGGACCGCCGGGTGTGGAGACATGCAATGCCAGCATGCAGCGTTCAACCGCGGGGGGCGCATGCCCGCCCGATCGGCAGCCTGATGGGAGATGACGGATATGGCATCGTGTCGGTTCGGCTTGGCGGCCCCGGTTCGTCGCCGGCCAGATGGCTGCCCATGTGCAGACCCATCGATTGCCGCGCCCCGATCCTGTTTGCGACTGTACGCCGACCCGGCCTCGCGTGCTTGCGCTGGCGCAATCGGCGCCGTCATGGCGCGTCACAACGCGTCGCCGCCCGGGAACCGACGGGCCGCTGTCGCCAATACTTGATGAAGGTCAACGGGTGCCGGTCGCCAGTGCCTACCATGGCGCGATGATCGATGCTGGTGACTCTGTGCCGTCCGGGCTGCGTGTAACTGCGCACGGCCGGGTCTGGGGGGTGCGCGCCGTTGGCTGGTTGACGGTGTCGATGGTGCTGCTGGCGGTGGCCGGATGCAGCGCGATGCTGCCGCGTGCCAGCAACGTGACATCCTCGTTTCGTACCTTCGAGGAGCTGCGTGATGCAGTGGACAGCCTGCAACCGATGCACAGCAACCAGCACACCTTGGTGCAGATGGGCCTGGACCCCGGCAAGCTGCCCAACACGACGATCCTGACCTATACCGACCTGCTGCGCCGGTTTTCCCCCGGTACCGTGGCGATCAAGGAGGACCTCGACCCGGGCATCGTTACCTGCCTGGCCGCGCGTGATGCCTGCCGGGGCTGGGAACTGAACGTCGCCTCGATCCGGCGCGTGCGTACCGGCGGTTTCTGGTCCGATTTCTTCAACTTCCGCCGCCGCACGGTCACCAGCGGCTGGCGTTTCAATGCGCTGATCCTGATGGCCGACGGCCTGGTGATCTACCGCGCATGGGGTGGCCAGCCGGTGGTCAACGACGTCGACGACCGGCGCAACCCGCTCGGCCCCTTGCAGGACGTCGGCCCGGCCGTCGTGATCCATGCACCGTGACCCCCGGTGGTCCACCGCAGAACAGGAGCGCGCATGAATACCTTGACCAAGATGGCACTGGGCTTGATCGGCCAGCTCAAGCCCGCGCGCACGAAAGCCTACGCGGTCAGCACATTGCCGCTGGCGCCGGCGCGCACCGGACAGGACTGGCCGCTGATGCGGGCGCTGCAGCAGCGCCAGTCGCAGCGGGCTTTCGATCCGGCGCCGCTGGAGCACCAGGTCCTGTCCGACCTGTTGTGGGCGACCGCTGGCGTGAACCGGCCCGATGTCGGAGGGCGCACCGCTCCGAGCGCGATGAACGCGCAGAAC
>JBFJZP010000297.1:0-4696 GCA_041622095.1 Burkholderiaceae bacterium
AACTCGACATGGAGAAGGCGCCCAACTCGAGCGCCAACTTCCTCGAATACGTGAAAAAAGGCCACTACGACAACACCATCTTCCACCGCGTGATCCCCGGCTTCATGGTCCAGGGCGGCGGCTTCGAGCCCGGCATGAAAGAGAAGAAGACCGGCACGCCGATCGCCAATGAGGCCAACAACGGCCTGAAGAACAACAACTACACGATTGCGATGGCGCGCACCAACGACCCGCATTCCGCCACCGCGCAGTTCTTCATCAACATCGCCGACAACGGCTTCCTGAACCACACCGCACCGTCGGCCCAGGGCTGGGGTTATGCGGTGTTCGGCAAGGTCGTCAAGGGCACCGAGGTGGTGGACCAGATCAAGGGCGTCAAGACCGGCCGCAAGGGTTACCACGACGACGTGCCGAACGACGACGTGGTGATCGAGAAAGCCGTCGCACTCTGAGCGTCGGCTCCGCGCGCTTGCGTCCGGTTGGCGACATTCCACGCAAGCGCCATGACTGAGTCACCCGATCCAGGCGCCACGGCAGGCCCGGCCACCGGCCATTGGCTGGCGCAGGTGCAGGCCCCGGCGCACTGGCGCATGGTGGATGTCATCTCCGACCTGCACCTGCACGCCAGCGACCCGGCCACGTTCGCCGCATGGCAATCCTATTTGCAGCAGACGCCGGCACAGGCAGTGTTCATGCTCGGCGACCTGTTCGAGGTCTGGGTTGGCGACGACATCCTCGGTGATGCAGCCGACCCGCAGGACGAGGAGGCGCGGTTTGCCCGCGCTTGTGCCGACGTGTTGCGAAACGCCGGCGTCCGGCGCGAACAATTCTTCATGTGTGGCAATCGCGACTTCCTGGTCGGCGACGCGATGCTGCGGCATTGCGCGCTGCAAGGTCTTGCCGACCCTTGTGTGCTGGTGTTCGGCGGCGCCCGCTGGCTGTTGTCCCATGGTGATGCCTTGTGCCTGCAGGACACCGACTACCAGCGATTCCGGCAGATGGTGCGCAGTGCGCGGTGGCAGGCCGACTTCCTGGCGCGTCCGCTGGCGCAGCGCCAGGAGATTGCACGCGGGCTGCGTGCGCAAAGCGCCGCACACCAGCGCACGCATCCGGAACCCTCCGTTGTCGATACCGAAATGTCCACCGCCTGGTTGCGCGCCGCCGACGCCGTCACGTTGATCCACGGTCACACCCACCAGCCGGCCGACCATGCCCTGGCCGACGGCCGCCGGCGACAGGTGCTCAGCGACTGGGACCTGCAGGCGACGGTGCCCCGCGCACAAGTGCTGCGCCTGCAGGCAGATCCGGATGGCAGGCCCGCGACGGGCCGGCGACTGAGCCTGGCGCAGGCCTGCTGAAGTCGGCACGGCACGACAGGCCAGGACCCACCCAGACCATGCTGCGCTGGTTGCGAACATTGCGATCGAAACCCGGCGGCGCTGCGCCGGCGATTGCGGACGACTTGTGGCATGCGGCGCTGGCACGACTGCCATTCCTGGACACACTCGGCCCGGCCGAGCTCGATGAACTGCGTCGGATGGCGCAGGACTTCCTGGCTTGCAAGGAGTTCCACGGTGCCGCCGGGTTGGAGATCCGCGACGACATGGCACTGGTGATTGCGGTGCAGGCCTGCCTGCCGGTACTGCATCTGCAAGGGCCCTGGCGCGGCATCCACTGGTATGACGACTTCGTCGGCATCGTCGTCTACCCGGGCGCGGTCCGCGCCCGACGCGAAATCGTCGACGACAACGGGGTGGTGCACCAGTACGAGGAGGTGCTGACCGGAGAAGCGATGCAGGATGGCCCGGTCACGCTGAGCTGGCAGGACGTCGCCGACGCGGGTGCATCGGCGCAACACGGCTACAACGTCGTGATCCATGAGTTCGTGCACAAGATCGACATGCGCGATGGCGTGGCCGACGGCTGCCCGCCCCTTCCGGCCGGCTTCATGGGGCAGTCCGGCGCAGCCGCTGCGCGCGCGCGCTGGCATGAGACGCTGCAGGAGCACTTCCTGCAGTTCAGCGACCAGGTCAGCCTGGCCGAACGTTTCGGCGCACCCAGTCCATGGCTCGATGACTATGCGGCCAGCGGCATCGACGAGTTCTTTGCGGTGGCCAGCGAAGCCTATTTCGTCAACCGGCCGCGTTTTTGCGCCGACTTCGCCGGCCTGCTGCCGATGTTCGACGCGTTCTTCAGGCCGCGTCCGTCGGCAGACTGACCTCGTCGATCTGCCACGGATCGAGGAACTCGCGCGCGTAGGTGAGATAGACCTGCTCTGCCAGGAACACGTCGAACAGGTCCGGATCGATGTGGCCGTTGTGCTTGAAGCGGTGCATGATGGACATCGCCTGCGACAGCTTCATGCCGGGCTTGTAGGGGCGGTCGCTGGCGGTCAAGGCCTCGAAGATGTCCGCAATCCCCATCACCCGCGCCTGCACCGACATCTGGTCGCGGGTCAGGCCCTTCGGGTAACCCTTGCCGTCCATGCGCTCATGGTGTCCGCCGGCATATTCCGGCACATTGCGCAGGTGCTTCGGCCAGGGCAGCTTCTCCAGCATCCGGATGGTGGCCACGATATGGTGGTTGATCGTGTCGCGTTCGGCCGGGGTCAAGGTGCCGGCACGGATGCTCAGATTCTCCACCTCGTCCGGCGTCAGGAAACCGGCCTCGACACCGTCGACATTGCGCCAGCTGCGGGTCTCGGTAATCCGGCGCACCCGCGCGATGTCCTCTTCCTGCGTCTTTTCGGCCCCGGCATTGGTCGCACGCAGGAACGCACGGTCATCGTCGATCGCCCGCAGGTCGGCTGCCAGCTGCTCGCCGATGGCCGCCTCGGCCGATGCGTCGACACAGGCGCGCAATTCCAGCTGCCGGCGCAAGGCCTGGATCTGGGCATCGCGCTTGAGCACCTCGAAACGGGTATCGATCAGTTCAATGCGATCGAACAGGGTCTGCAGCTTGGTCGCCTTGTCGACCACATGCACCGGCGTCGTGACCTTGCCGCAGTCGTGCAACAGGCCGGCGATCTTGAGTTCGTAGCGGTCGCGGTCGTCCATCCTGAAACCGGCCAGCGGCCCTTCGCTGGTGCGGTTGACGGCTTCGGCCAGCATCATCGTCAGCGCCGGCACACGCTGGCAGTGCCCCCCGGTGTAATGCGACTTCTCGTCGATCGCCAGGTTGATCAGGTTGATGAAGGACTCGAACAAGGCCTCGAGCTGATCGATCAGCAGCCGGTTGGTCAGCGCGATCGCCGCCTGCGACGCCAGCGACTCGACCAGGCTCTGATCCGAGCTGGAGAAGGCGACCACCTCGGTGCTGCCGGGATTCTGCGCATTGATCAGCTGCAGCACACCGATCACCTCCCCCTCGTGATTGCGCATCGGCACCGCCAGGAAGGACTGCGAACGGTAACCGGTACGTTCGTCGAACCGCCGTGTACCGGAGAAGTCGAAGTTCGGCTCGGTGTAGGCGTCGGCGATGTTGACCGTCTGATGGTGGATGGCAGCATATGCGGCCACCAGCGAGTCGTTCGGTCGGCCATCGGCCTTGCGCAGCGGCAGGTTCGGAAAACTGATCGGCCGACCGGAACTGCCACCCATCGCCACACGCAAGGAGTCGGTGCGCAGGATCTCGAAGCGCAGTTCCTGCTGGTCCTCGGTCATGCGGTACAGCGTGCCGCCGTCCGCATGGGTGATCACCTTGGCAGCCAGCAGGATGCTCTCGAGCAGCCGGGTGGTGTCCCGCTCCTTGGACAAGGACGTGCCGATCGCGTTGAGCTGCTCCAGCCGGCGCAGCAAGTCATCGATGGAGTCCAATGTCAGCCTCCTGTTGTCAGGCGGCAACAACTGACCGCGCCGCCTTTTTCAGACGCGATTGTCGCAGGCTTCGCGGCCCGGTCGTAGCGTCACTTGAGGAGGATCTTGAGTGCCGCGCGCAGGCGCCGCTCGGTGCCGGCGTCATACGCTCCCCTGAGCACTTCGCCGACATCCTGGGCCCAGGTCTGGGCCGGCGACGGGTCATTGCGCCGCGTCAGCAACTGCAACTGGAACATGCGCCGTTCGGCCAGGTGTTCGGCCGGGGTTGGCACCTCGGCGGCAATCTCCAGCCGCATCAAGGACTGGTCCGCCACAGCCGCGGGAGCGCTGCCAAGGGCCTGCGCCCAGTTGGTGCGGACCGCGGAGCCGACCTTGGCCCCCAGTTCCTGTGCCGGTGGCAACTGCTGCGGATCACGTGCCTGCCAGGCACCGAGCAACTGCGCCAGGGCCTCGCCATGGGCCTGCGACGCGAGTTTGCGCAACTGGGCCTGGGCGCGCTCCATCGCATCGCGCTGGGCCCGGAATGCAGCATCACCCAGGCGCGGGGTCTGCGGCCGCTCGTCGCGCCCGGCGAAGCCGCCCCGATCGGAACGCTGCTCGCGCGGCGCACCATGGGCATCGCCCCTGCCAGCGCCAAACGGTGCCCGGCGCCCGTCCTTGCGCTCGCCCGGCCGGCCGGGTCGCGCTGCAGCGTTCGATTCGCCGATCTTCTGGCCCGGACGGTCATCGCCGCGCCGCGCCACCACCGGCTTGGGAGCCGGCTTGGCTGCCGGCACCGGCTCCGCCGGGGCGTCGTCGGCAGCCGGCGTGGCATCCGGTGCAGGTTCGGTCGGCATTGTCGCGTCGGCCGCAACAGCGGGCGTTGCCGGCGCACTCACCGG
>JBFJZP010000298.1:0-4688 GCA_041622095.1 Burkholderiaceae bacterium
ATACGCGGCTCGATGGATACCGGCTCGTAAACCACCCGCCGCTTGTCTGGATCGTATCGCATCTCGACGTGACCGGAGAGTGGGAAATCCTTGCGCATCGGATGACCGATGAAGCCGTAGTCGGTCAGGATGCGGCGCAGGTCGGCATGGCCTTCGAACACGATGCCGAACAGGTCGAACGCCTCGCGCTCGAACCAGTTGGCGGAATTCCAGATGCCGTTGACCGAATCGACCACCGGGAAGTCGTCGTCCGGCGCAAAGACCTTGAGCCGGACCCGCTGGTTCAGACTGACCGACAGCAAATGGGACACGACACAAAAGCGCGGACCCTCATGCGTGCCGTCGCGATACCCGGAGTAATCGACCCCACACAGGTCGACCAGTTGCTCGAAACGGCAACCGGGCGCGTCGCGCAACAGCGTCGCCGCCTCCAGGTACTGGCCCGCATCGACCACCACCGTCACCTCGCCCAGCGCCACGCTGATGCGACGGACCCTGTCACCCAGGACTTGGGCCACCGTATCCCGCAGCGTCTCGGGATGTACCGCGTAATTCGTCGTCACAACTTCCCCTCAGGCGCGCGCAATGGTGTTGGTACGGCGAATCTTCTGCTGCAGCTGGATGATCCCGTACAAGAGCGCCTCGGCCGTCGGCGGACAACCCGGCACATAGACATCGACCGGCACTATGCGATCGCAGCCCCGCACCACCGAATAACTGTAGTGGTAGTAACCGCCGCCATTGGCGCAGGAACCCATCGAGATGACCCAGCGCGGCTCGGACATCTGGTCGTAGACCTTGCGCAGCGCCGGCGCCATCTTGTTGCACAAGGTGCCGGCCACGATCATCAGATCGGACTGGCGCGGGCTGGCGCGGAACACCTCGGCGCCGAAGCGGCTGATGTCGTAACGTGCGGCCGCCGCATGCATCATCTCGACCGCACAACAGGCCAGGCCAAAAGTCATCGGCCAGACCGAACCGGTCTTGGCCCAGTTCACCACCGCGTCATAGCTGGTGGTGACAAATCCTTCTTTCAGAACGCCTTCAATCATCGCGTCACTCCCAGTCCAGGGCGCCTTTTTTCCACTCGTAAGCGAAGCCCACGACGAGGATGCCCAGGAAAATCATCACAGACCAGAATCCGACCGCGCCCACGTCCTTGAGCGCCACCGCCCACGGAAACAGAAAGGCGATCTCGAGGTCGAACAAGATGAACAGGATCGCCACGAGGTAGTAACGCACATCGAACTTCATGCGCGCATCCTCGAAGGCCTCGAAGCCACATTCGTACGGGGAATTCTTCGCCGGATCGGGCCGGTTCGGACCCAGAACGTAGCCCAGCACCTGCGGAACCACACCGACCGCAATACCGACCAATATGAACAGCAGTACCGGTAGATATTGTTCGAGGTTCATCGGGAGGTTCTGACTTCTGTTTCACGCTGCCCGGGAACGCCAGGCAGCGTATATCTGGCTGGTGCGGTCGGCGAGACTCGAACTCGCACAGCTTTCGCCACTACCCCCTCAAGATAGCGTGTCTACCAATTTCACCACGACCGCGGCTTTATTACAGATGGTCGGATCGCTTGAGGAACCTTGCGGTGTTGGCTTTCCGAACAGCTGGTAGTTTACCCTGAAAAGTCGCCGCCAAGCCCGGCGAGCGACTTGGCGACGCACTTCATTTCGCCGGAATCAGCGCTGCGCCCGATGCCGGAGCGGCAGGCGCCACAGGCACTTCCGGTGCCGCCGGGAGCGAACTGCCGGCGGCCGGGATCGACGCCGCAGGGCTGTCGAGCACACTGCCGCTTGGGGCTGGACGCAGATTACCGAAGTAGGCCAAGGCCAGGGTGCTGACGAAAAACACCGTGGCCAGCACGGCGGTTGTCCGCGACATGAAATTCGCGCTGCCGCTGGCGCCGAACAGGCTGCCCGAGCTGCCGCTGCCGAACGCAGCGCCCATGTCGGCGCCCTTGCCATGCTGGATCAGGATCAGGCCGATCATGGCCACTGCGGAAAGCATCTGCAGTGCGAGCACCACCGTCAACATGAGATTCATCTATAACTCCTAATTTGTAGCAATTCCGGGATCAGGTCAGGACGCGGCGGCGATGATGGTCAGGAAATCCGCCGCCTTGAGCGAGGCGCCGCCGATCAATCCGCCGTCGATGTCCGGTTCGGCCAGCAGCTGCGCGGCATTGCCCGCGTTCATGCTGCCGCCGTAAAGAATATGGATACGTCCAGGCTGCGTGGTCGCCGCCTTGAGTTGTGCGCGCAGCACCGCATGCACCTGCTGCGCCTGTTGCGGACTGGCGGTCTTGCCGGTGCCGATCGCCCACACCGGCTCGTAGGCCAGGACAATCTCGCTGATGCAGTGGCCATTGACATGGATCACTGCGGCCAGCTGGCGCTTGACCACTTCTTCTGTCGCACCCGCCTCGCGTTCGGCGAGTGTCTCTCCGACACACACGATCGGGGTGATGCCGGCCGACAAGGCCTGGCGGGTTTTCTCCGCGACAGCCGCATCGGTTTCGCCGTGGTACTGGCGCCGCTCCGAATGGCCGACGATGACATAACGTGTACCCAGGTCGCGCAACATCGCGGCCGACACCTCGCCGGTGTAGGCGCCGGCATCATGCGCCGACACATCCTGGGCACCCAGCGCCACCGCCTTGCCCTGCAACAGGCCACCGACCTGCGCCAGGTAAGGCGCCGGCACACACATGGCCACCGCGCATGGCGCCGCCGGCAAACCGGCCAATACCGCCTCGACCAGCGACGCATTCGCCGCCAGCGAGCCATTCATCTTCCAGTTGCCCGCAATCAGCTTGCTCATCACGCACCTCCCCCGTTCCAGGTGATCACCAGTTTTCCGATGTGGCGATTGGTTTCCATCAAGGCATGGGCCCGGGCCGCGCCGCTGGGCAGGTCGCCATCGGCCTGCAATGCATCGAAGCGGCTGTGGATCACCGGCTTGATGGCTCCGCTTTCGATCAACGGCCAGACATTCTTCAGGCAGGCCTGCGCAATCGCCTGCTTGAAGGCGATCGGCCGAGGCCGCAACGTGGAGCCGGTGATCGTCAGGCGCCGGCGCAACACCATCCCGGCGTTGAACGCACTCTGGATGCCGCCCTGCACGGCTATGATCACCAGGCGCCCGTCTTCCGCCAGGCACTCGATCTCGCGTGCGACATAGTCGCCTGCGACCATGTCCAGCACCACGTCGACGCCCCGGCCATCGGTCAGGCGCTTGACTTCCTGCACGAAGTCCTGGGTGCGGTAATTGATGGCATGGTCGGCGCCCAGTGCCACACAGGCAGCCGCCTTGTCGTCGCTGCCCACGGTGACGATCACCTTGCAGCCCATCGCACGGGCCATCTGGATCGCGGTGACGCCAATGCCGCTCGAGCCGCCCTGGACCAGCAGGGTTTCCCCTTTTTGCAGCCGTCCGCGGTCGAACACATTGCTCCACACGGTGAAAAAGGTTTCCGGCAGGCTGGCAGCCTCCGCGTCGCTCAGGCCCTTGGGCACCGGCAGGCATTGCGCGATCGGCGCCACGCAGTACTCGGCGTAGCCACCGCCGGCCACGAGTGCGCAGACACGGTCACCGAGCTTGAAACCGGCAGTTGCCAGCTCCGTGGCGTCGCCGTGCTCGATCACACCGGCCACTTCCAGGCCGGGAATGTCCGACGCACCCGGTGGCACCGGATAGTTGCCGGTGCGTTGCAGTACGTCGGGGCGGTTGATGCCGCTGGCCGACACACGGATGCGCAACTCGCCCGGCGCCGGCTCCGGCAACGGACGCTGGCCCGGACGCAATACCTGCGGCAGGCCAAAGGATGTGATCTCGATGACGTTCATGATGATATTGCTCCGGTAGCGGCCAGGGGCACCAGGCCCCTGGCCTCTGCGGCCGGCGCCTGCGCCGGCACAAGCACTCAGGCCGGGTCGCTGCCCTGGGCAGCAGCTTGCATCGGCTGGCGCTCGAGCAAGGCCTTCATCGACAGCTTGACGCGACCCTTCTCGTCGGTCTCGAGCACCTTGACCTTGACGATCTGGCCTTCCTTCAGGAAGTCGGTCACCTTCTCGACACGCTGATGGGCAATCTGGCTGATGTGCAGCAAACCGTCCTTGCCTGGCAACAGGTTGATCAGCGCACCGAAGTCGAGGATCTTGGTGACCGGGCCTTCGTAGATCTTGCCGATCTCGACTTCCGCGGTGATCTCCTCGATGCGCTTCTTGGCATGTGCCGCCTTGTCGGAATCGGCCGAGGCAATCGTGATCGTGCCGTCTTCGCCGATGTCGATCGTCGTTCCGGTCTCTTCGGTCAGTGCGCGGATGGTCGCACCACCCTTGCCGATCACGTCGCGGATCTTCTCCGGATTGATCTTCATCGTGTACAGGCGCGGCGCGAACTGGGACACCTCGGTCTTGGCTTCACCCATCGCCTCGGTCATCTTGTCGAGGATGTGCAGGCGCGCCTCCTTGGCCTGGGCCAGAGCGACCTGCATGATTTCCTTGGTGATGCCCTGGATCTTGATGTCCATCTGCAGCGCCGTGACGCCGGTGGTCGTGCCGGCCACCTTGAAGTCCATGTCGCCGAGGTGATCCTCGTCGCCGAGGATGTCGGTCAGCACGGCAAAGCGGTTGCCTTCCTTGATCAGACCCATGGCGATGCCGGCCACGTGGGC
>JBFJZP010000299.1:0-4676 GCA_041622095.1 Burkholderiaceae bacterium
GACCAGCACGATGTCGCCGGGGCCGGCATCGGTGGCGGCAATACGCTCGAGGCCTTCGAACTTCAGGATCTGCTGCACCTTGGCCTTGCTCGACTTGCCGTCCGCGCCTTCCATCACCAGCACTTCCTGGTTGACACGCAAGGTGCCCTGGCTGATACGGCCCACGCCGATACGTCCGACATAGGTGGAATAGTCCAGCGAGCTGATCTGCAACTGCAGCGGTGCGGCCGGGTCACCCTTGTTGGCCGGCACATGCGACAACACGGTGTCGAACAAGGGCGCCAGGTCCGTGCCCCACTGCTCACCCGGTGCGCCCTCTTGCAGCGCGCCCCAGCCGTTCAGGCCGGACGCGTACACCACCGGAAAGTCCAGTTGCTCCTCGGTCGCGCCGAGTTTGTCGAACAGGTCGAAGGCGGCATTGATCACATAGTCGGGACGGGCACCGGGACGGTCGACCTTGTTCACGACAACGATCGGCTTGAGACCCAGCGCAAGCGCCTTCTTGGTCACGAAGCGGGTCTGGGGCATCGGGCCTTCGACCGCATCGATCAAGAGCATCACGCCGTCGACCATGGACAAGGCCCGCTCGACCTCGCCGCCGAAGTCGGCGTGGCCGGGGGTGTCGACGATGTTGATGTGCGTGTCTTTCCAGTCCACGGCGCAGTTCTTCGCCAGGATGGTGATGCCGCGTTCCTTTTCCAGGTCGTTGCTGTCCATCACGCGTTCGGCCACCTTCTCGTTGGCACGGAAGGTTCCGCTCTGGCGCAGCAGCATGTCGACCAGTGTGGTCTTGCCGTGGTCGACGTGGGCGATGATGGCGATATTGCGAATCTGTTTGTAGCTCATGGTTCTCTTTTCAAGTAATCGGGTTTCACGCGGAGTGCGCAAGAATCTGTTCTATTTCGGTCGGGCTCAGCAGTCGGTCGGGAATCAACTCGCCGGCCGTCACATGTGCGGTTCCCAGCAAGGCATGGGGTCGCAGGCCGAACACTGCCACCCGGGGGTTGTCCGGCCATTTGCCACGCCGACGCACGCCGCTGAGGAAGCGTCCGGCATCATCCGGCTCGAGCATGATCTGGCCGTGGCCGGCCAGCAGATCCTCGACCGGGCGCAAGGCATGCAGCCGCTGCTCGTCGGAGCCGGCCTCGAGTTGTGCCAGCGTCACGCAGGCGCCAATCGCGAAGCCACCGGTCTCGACCCGGCGCAGCAAGCGCAGGTGGGCTCCGCAACCCAGGGCCTCGCCGATGTCCTGTGCCAGCGTGCGGATGTAGGTACCCTTGCTGCAACGCACCTGCATGCGCAGCATCGGCTGGTCCGCCTCGGTCACCAGGGCCAGTGTCAAGTCGCGGATCACGACGGTACGTGCCTCGCGTTCCACCTCGATGCCGGCCCGGGCATATTCGTACAAGGGCCGGCCGTCTTTCTTGAGCGCGCTGTGCATCGGCGGCACCTGGCGAATCTCGCCCAGGAACTGCGCATGCACACGCTCCAGGTCCGCTGCATCCACTTGCACCGGGCGACGCTGCAGTACCTCGCCTTCCGCGTCACCGGTGCTGGTGGTCGCGCCCAGCAGCGCAACCGCTTCGTAGGTCTTGTCGGCGTCCAGATGCAACTGGCTGAACTTGGTGGCAGCGCCGAAACACAGCGGCAACACGCCGCTGGCCAGCGGATCAAGCGTGCCGGTATGGCCGGCCTTCTCGGCGCGCAGCAACCACTTGGCCTTTTGCAAGGCCTGGTTGCTGGACAGTCCGAGCGGCTTGTCCAACAGCAACAGGCCATGCACCGGGCGGCGCACGACCTTGCGGCTGCGGGACTCTGATTCCAATCTGGTTTCCATACGCTGGCTCTGGCGGACAGCGCCCAATCGGAATTGGAAACTGACCGGGCTTGATCAGTCCTCGTTCTTGGAACGCGAGGCAACAGCCTGCGCGATCAACGCATTCATGTCGGCGGCACGCTCGGTGGTGCGATCGAACACGAAATGCAGGGTGGGCACGGTGTGGATGTGCAGGCGCTTGAACAAGCCGGCACGCAGGAATCCCGCGGCCTGGGTCAAGCCGGCCTGTGTCTCCACCGGATCACCTTGCAACAGGCTGAAGAACACCTTGGCATGCGCGTAGTCGGGCGTGACTTCGACCGACTGGATCGTCACCATGCCGACCCGCGGATCCTTCAGCTCGCGCGCGATCAGCTCCGTCAGATCACGCTGGATCTGATCGGCGACCTTGAACGCGCGATTGGGGGTTGCGGATTTGCGCACCATGATGAACTCGCCTGTGGTCCGGTTGCCGCTTACAGCGTACGCGCGACTTCGCGGATCTCGAAGAACTCCAGCTGATCACCTTCCTGGATGTCGTTGTAGTTCTTGATGTTCAAACCGCACTCGAAGCCTTCCTTGACCTCGCGCACGTCGTCCTTGAAACGCTTGAGCGATTCGAGTTCGCCGGTGTAGATGACCGTGTTGTCGCGCAGCAGGCGCAGGCGCGCCGCACGGCGAACCACACCGGAGGTGACCATACAACCCGCGATCGAACCGATCTTGCTGACCTTGAACACCTGGCGGATCTCGGCGGTACCGATGACCTCTTCCTTCTTGTCCGGGGTCAACATGCCCGACATCGCGGCCTTCAGATCATCGACGGCGTCGTAGATGATGTTGTAGTAGCGGATGTCGACACCGTTGTTCTCGGCCAGCTTGCGCGCGCCGGCATCGGCACGGGTGTTGAAGCCGATGATGACTGCCTTGGACGCGATCGCCAGGTTGACGTCGGACTCGGTCACGCCGCCGACGGCAGCGTAAACCAGTTGTACCTTGATCTCGTCGGTCGAGAGCTTGACCAGGCTTTGCGCAAGCGCTTCCTGCGAACCCTGCACGTCGGCCTTGACGATGATCGGCACCGTCTTGACCTCGCCTGCCGTCATGTCGGAGAAGATGTTCTCCAGCTTGGCGGCCTGCTGCTTGGCCAGCTTGGTATTGCGGAAACGTCCAGCGCGATAGGTCGCGATCTCGCGCGCCCGACGCTCGTCCGGCAGCACCATGAACTCGTCGCCGGCCTGTGGCACTTCCGTCAGGCCCTGGATCTCGACCGGGATCGACGGACCCGCGGTCTTGACCGCCTTGCCGTTCTCGTCGAGCATCGCCCGCACCTTGCCGTAGGTCGAACCTGCCAGCACGATGTTGCCGGTCTCCAGCGTACCGGATTGCACCAGCACCGTGGCCACCGGGCCGCGGCCCTTGTCCAGCCGTGCCTCGATCACCAGGCCCTTGGCCATGGCTTGCACCGGCGCCTTGAGCTCCAGTACCTCGGCCTGCAACAGCACCTGTTCGAGCAGGGCGTCGATGCCCTCGCCGGTCTTGGCCGAGACATGCACGAATGGTGAATTACCACCCAGCTCTTCCGGAATCACTTCTTCGGACACCAGTTCGTTCTTGACCCGCTCCGGATTGGCGCCCGGCTTGTCGATCTTGTTGATCGCCACCACCAACGGCACATTGGCCGCCTTGGCGTGCTTGATGGCTTCGCGCGTCTGCGGCATCACGCCGTCGTCGGCAGCCACCACCAGAATCACGATGTCGGTCGCCTTGGCGCCGCGTGCTCGCATCGCGGTGAACGCCTCGTGACCGGGGGTGTCCAGGAAGGACACCACGCCGCGTGGCGTTTCCACATGGTAGGCACCGATGTGCTGGGTAATGCCACCGGCCTCGCCTGCCGCCACCTTGGCAGTGCGGATGTAGTCCAGCAAGGAGGTCTTGCCGTGGTCGACGTGACCCATGACGGTCACGACCGGCGCACGTGGCAACGACTCGCCCTCGGCCTGGCCGGACTCTTCGTCGGTAAACGCTTCCGGATCGTCCAGCGCAGCAACCACTGCGGTATGGCCCATTTCCTCGACGACGATCATCGCCGTGTCCTGGTCCAGCGGCTGGTTGATGGTGACCATCTGGCCCAGTTTCATCAGGTGCTTGATCACCTCCGATGCCTTGATCGCCATCTTGTGGGCGAGTTCGGACACGGTGATGGTCTCGGGCACATGCACTTCCAGCACGCGGAACTCCGCCGGTGCCGACTGCATGCGGTCGTCGCGGTGATCACGATCATGGCTTCCACGGCGTCCACGCGGACCACCGCGCCAATTGCCGCGCCCGCCACCGGTATCGCCACGTGTCGGGATCGCCTTTTTCTTGGACGGATCACCGGCCCAGCTGCTCGACAACTTCGCCGACTTGACTTCCTTGCCGGCACCGGGTGCACCAGCAGCCTGGCCCGGGGTGGTTGCGCCCGGCTTGGGCCGCGCCACGGCGCTGCCCACTGCAGGCTTGTGCAAGGTGCCCTTGGCGGCCACCTTGGGTTCTTCCGGCTTCTTGGCGACCTGCACCGACTTGGGTGTGGCCATCATCACGCGGATCGCAGCCGCCTCGGCTTCTGCCTTGCGCCGGCGTTCGCTCAGATCGGCGGCCCGCGCGGCATCGGCGTCGGCACTGGCCTTGGCCTCGGCGGCTGCAGCCTTTTGCTTGGCCTCGGCACGCGACTTCTCTTCGGCCTTGGCATTGGCCTGGGCTTCCTCGGCTGCGCGGTCGTCCGGCGCACCTTCGGTCACCGGCTCCTTCGATTTGCTGGCAGCGGCGGCAGCAGCGGCGCTGGCCGATGCGGCGGCGGCGGCTTCGGATGCGACCC
>JBFJZP010000300.1:0-4640 GCA_041622095.1 Burkholderiaceae bacterium
CGACCGCCGTACGGAGGTCCTCGGGAAGCCGGTTCCATCGGGCCGGGCTCACCGTGACGAAGGCCGGCGTGTAGACGTGGCCGGTCATCGACAGGAACTTCTGCACTTCCTGGAACTTGCTGGAGTAGATCTGCGTGAGCGGGTTCTCCTGCCCGTCCATGACGCCGGTCTGCAAGGCGACGAAGACCTCGGACAAGGCCATCGGCGACGGATTCGCGCCATAGGCCTGGAACATCTTGACGCGCCACTTGCCCTGCGGCACGCGCAGCTTCATGCCGGCCAGATCGGCCGGCTTGACGATGGGTTTGGTGTTGGTGGAGATGTTGCGAAAGCCGTTCTCCCAGACCGCCAGGATCTTGTAGCCCTTGGCCTCGGCCATCGGCGCCAGCGACGGCCAGACCACGCCGGCCTCGATCTTCTTCATGTGCTCGCGGTTCTTCACCAGATACGGCATCTCGAACATGCCGAAGGCGTCGACCGCGGACGACATCACCGACGACGGAATCGCCAGTTCCACCGTGCCCAGGCGCAGTTTCTGCATCAATTCGCTGTCGCCACCGAGCTGGCTCGAGCCGAACACGACGACCTTGGCCTTGCTGCCGAGTTTCTCGTTGGCGCGGCGCGCGAATTCGTTGGCCGAGAGTTCGAACAGCGAACCCGGACCGCCGACGTGGCCGAGCTTGATTTCCATCTGGGCGCTGGCCGGCAATGCAAAGGCGGCCAGCAAGGCGCTGCCGATGAGGGTCTTGGCGAGGGTGCGACGGGTGGTCATGGCGATGTCTCCTTTTGTGTCGTGGTGAATATGGGTGCCGGTTGTGCAGCAAAGGAATCCATCGCGGCCTGCACGCCGCTTGCGGCCAGCGGAATACCCGCCAGTTTCAAACCCATTTCTACGCCGGCCAGCGTGGCCAGCAGCGTCAGGTCGTTGCTGTCACCCAGGTGGCCGATCCGGAACATGCGCCCCTTGACCCGTCCCAGGCCGGTGCCCAGCGACAGATCGAAACGCTGGTGGATCAACTGGCGCAGCACGTCGGCGTCGACACCCACCGGCGTGACGACACCGGTGAGCACCGGAGAGAACACCGCCGGATCGGCGCACTGGATCGGCAGGCCCCAGGCCTCCACCGCGCCACGCACCGCCGCGGCCCAACGCTGGTGGCGCGCGAAGATGACGTCCATCCCCTGCGCCAGGATCATCTCCAGCGCCTCGTGCAGTCCGTACAACAGATTGGTGCTGGGGGTATACGGCCAGTAGCCACCCTTGTTCATCTCGACGATCTCGTCCCAGGCCCAGAATGCCTTGGGCAGTTTCGCGTCCTTGCTGGCCGCCAGCGCCTTCGGCGACAAGGCGTTGAAGCTGATGCCGGGCGGCAACATCAAGCCCTTTTGCGAACCGCTGATGGCGACGTCGACGCCCCAGGCGTCGTGCCGGTATTCGGCACTGGCCAGGCCGGAGATGGTGTCTACCATCAAGAGCGCCGGATGCCCCGCATCGTCGATCGCGCGGCGCACCGCCGCGATGTCGCTGGTCACGCCGGTGGAGGTCTCGTTGTGCACCACACACACCGCCTTGAGGCGGTGTTCGCGGTCTTCGCGCAGGCGCTGGCCGATCGCCTCGGCATCGACACCATGGCGCCAGGCCAGCGGCAGGCCGGTTTGCGCACAGGTGCCGGGCCGGGTCAGGAACTCGGGCGCCAGGCCCAGGCGCAGCGCCATCTTCTGCCACAAGGTGGCGAAGTGGCCGGTCTCGACCATCAACACCGCATCGCCCGGGCTGAACACGTTGACCAGCGCCGCCTCCCAGGCACCGGTGCCGGATGCGGGATAGATCGCCACCGGATGCCGGGTCTGGAAAATTTGCTGCAAGCCGGCAATCACGGTCTTGCCGAGCACCGCGAACTCCGGCCCGCGGTGGTCGATGGTGGGCAGGCTGAGCGCACGCAGGATGCGATCGGGGACCGGACTGGGACCGGGTATCTGCAGAAAATGCCGACCGCTGGGGTGGCTGTCTAGACTCAGCATGAAAACCTCCTGGTGCCGCTAGTTTTGCATACAAAAAGTCGTTGTCAACCCCATTACACTAGCGTATCGTGCTCAAAACGCACTATTTTTTGCATACAAATTGGTAGAAACCCTATGAGCGCAGCGCCGGGTCGTCCCCAAGCAAGCTCGCGCCGCAGTGCGAAGCACGAAGGTACCGACATGAGCGAGGTCATCCCCATGCCCCGGCAAGGCCTGCACGAGGAGGTCGTGAGCCGACTGCGGCTGCGCATCGTCGAAGGGCAGATCGCACCCGGCGCCAAGCTCAACGAACGCGAACTCAGCGAGTCGCTGCAGGTCTCGCGCACGCCGCTGCGCGAGGCCATCAAGATGCTGGCCGCCGAAGGCCTGGTCGAACTGCTGCCCAATCGCGGCGCCGTCGCGGCGCAACTCAGCCGGCAGGACGTGGTCGATGCCTTCGAGGTCATCGCCGGGCTGGAAGGCATGTCGGGCGAACTCGCCGCGGCGCGCATCACCGATGCCGAACTGGCCGAGATCCGCGCGTCGCACTACGAAATGATGGCCGCCTTCACCCGGCGCGACCTGCCGGCCTATTACCGGCTCAATGCCCACATCCACCAGAGCATCAACGCGGCCGCACGCAATCCGGTGCTGGCGCAGACCTACCGCACCGTCAACGCGCGGCTGCAGGCGCTGCGTTTTCGCTCCAACTTCGACGAACGCAAATGGGGTATTGCCGTGCGGGAACACGAACAGATGGTGGAAAAACTGAGCGCGCGTGATGGCCCGGGTCTGCGTGCGCTGCTGGTGCGGCATCTGGAGAACAAGCGCGACGCGGTGCTCGACCAGATGGAGCAAGGCCCGACGGCACAAACCCAACAGGAGTCGTCATGAACGCGCCCTTGTCCCAGCCCGGCATCGAGGCCATCGGGCGCGCCGCCGGTCCCGATGCGGCGAAGTTGGCACAACGCCTGCGCGCCGAGACGCAGGGCGAAGTGCTGTTCGACGCGGCTGCGCGTGGCCGTTACGCCACCGACGCGTCGATCTACCAGATCCAGCCGATCGGCGTCTTCGTGCCACGCAGCGTCGACGACCTGGACACTGCGCTGGCGATCGCACGTGACCTGCGCACGCCGGTGTTGTCACGCGGCGCCGGAACCTCGCAATGTGGCCAGACCACCGGTGCGGCACTGGTGATCGACCACAGCAAGCACCTGCGCCGCATCCTGAACGTCGACGCCGACGCATTGACAGCCGAGGTCGAACCCGGCCTGGTGCTCGACCACCTGAACGCGGCGCTCAAGCCCGAGGGCCTGTGGTTCCCGGTCGACGTGTCGACCAGCGCGCAGGCCACGCTCGGCGGCATGGCCGGCAACAACTCCTGCGGCTCGCGCTCCATCGCCTATGGCAACATGGTGCACAACGTGCTGGGTATCGACGGCTGGCTCGCCGACGGCGCCCGTGTCGCATTCGGGCCGGTCGATTCGCTGGGGCCGCGCGAAAAAGCCATCGCCGACTTCGTGCGCGACCTGGCCATGTCCCACCGGGATGAGATCGAGGCCAATTGGCCCAAGGTATTGCGCCGCGTGGCCGGCTACAACCTGGACATCTTCCACCCGCAGAACGAACGCCCGTACACCGCGGACGGCAGCGTCAACCTGGCCCACCTGCTGGTGGGCAGCGAAGGCACGCTGGCGGTGACCGAACGGCTGCGGCTGCAGCTGGCACCACTGCCCCGCGCCAAGGTGCTGGGTGTCGTCAACTTCACCAGCTTTCACGCCGCGATGGACTCGGCGCAGCACATCGTCACGCTGGGGCCCAGCGCGGTGGAGCTGGTCGACCGCACGATGATCGAACTGGCGCGCGCCAACCCGGCGTTCCGGCCGGTGATCGAATCCGCGCTGATCGGCGCGCCGGCCGCGATCCTGCTGGTGGAGTTCAGCGGCGACGACCGCCCCGCCCTGCTGCGCCAGTTGCAGCAGCTGGTCACGCTGATGGGCGACCTCGGCCTGCCCGGCAGTGTCGTGGAAATGCCCGACGAGGCGCCGCAAAAGGCCTTGTGGGAGGTGCGCAAGGCCGGGTTGAACATCATGATGAGCCTCAAGGGTGACGGCAAGCCGGTGAGCTTCATCGAGGACTGCGCGGTGCCGCTGGTGCACCTGGCCGAATACACCGACGCCTTGACCGAGGTATTTGCCCGCCACGGCACACGCGGCACCTGGTATGCCCATGCCTCGGTCGGCACGCTGCATGTGCGCCCGATCCTCGACATGCGGCGCGAAGGTGCCGCGAAGATGCGCGCCATCGCCGACGAAGCATCGGCGCTGGTGCGCAAATTCAAGGGCGCCTACAGTGGCGAACACGGCGACGGCCTGTGCCGCGGCGAATGGATACGCTGGCAGTTCGGACCCAAGCTGGACGACGCCTTGCGCGCCATCAAGCGACACATGGATCCGACCGCGCTGCTCAACCCGGGCAAGATCATCGACCCGCCGAAAATGGACGATGCGGCGCTGTTCCGGTTCCCGCCGAGCTACCGCACGATCCCGTTGCAGCCGGTATTCGACTGGTCCGCCTGGAACGTGCAGAACGACCCGGTCACCGAGCAGACCACGGCGCCAGGCAGCGGCGGCGATGCC
>JBFJZP010000301.1:0-4637 GCA_041622095.1 Burkholderiaceae bacterium
CCCCCAAGCGCTCTATCAAGAGGTCGCAGAACAATTGCGTCAACGCATCTTCAGCGGAGAACTCGTACCCGGCAGCTGGATCGACGAACTCAAGCTCGCAAAGGACTACGGTATCAGCCGCACGCCATTACGGGAAGCCCTCAAGGTACTGGCCACGGAAGGCCTGGTCACGATGAAGGTCCGCCGGGGTGCCTATGTGACCGAGGTGTCGGAGCGCGACCTGCGCGAGGTCTACCACTTGCTGGGTCTGCTGGAATCCGACGCGGCCAGCCAGGTGGCGCAGACCGCCAGCGCGCAGCAGATTGCCGAGTTGCAGGCGCTGCACCAGCAACTCGAGGATGCCACCCGCCTGCCCCAACCGGATCGGGAGCGCTTCTTGCGGCTCAATGAACAGTTCCACATGCGACTGCTGGAGATAGCGAACAATCGCTGGGCGATGCAGATGGTCACCGATTTGCGCAAGGTGATGAAACTCAATCGGCGCAACTCGCTGCTCAAGACCGGTCGAATCGCCGAGTCGTTGGCGGAACATGCTGCCATCATGCGTGCGGTCGCGGCCCACGACGGCGCAGCCGCCAGCAGCGGCATGTTGCAACACTTCAGGAGCGGGCTGGAAGCGGCGGCGTGACGCTGGCGACAACCGGTTTCGGCCGGGCCTGCGTGACCATGAAGATTCCCGGCAGGATCAGCGCAGCCCCCACCAGGTGATGCCAGCCGGGCGGCTCGTCCAGCATCCACCAGGCTCCGACCGATGCATACAGCGGGCCGAGATACAAGGCCACCGCGACCCGGCTGGCGCCCACGATGCGCTGGGCCCAGCCATAAATCCAATAGGCGCCCAGTCCGGGCATCAAGGCGGCGGCCAGCACCAGCCACAAGGCCTTCGGACCCCATACCAGCATGTCCGGTTCGGTCAACTCCCAGGCTGCGAACGGCAACAGGCACAACACACCGGCAGAGCAGATCGTCGCCAGCCGGGCGGTGGCGCTTAAGGGGCTGGGCCAGTGCTTTTGCAGCAATGTGAACGCGGCCCAGGAAATGGTGGCCGCCAGCACCCAGCCATCACCGGGCACAAACTGCAACTCGGCGAGTGCGGCCCAATGGCCACGTGTGATCACATGCAATACACCGGCCAAGGCCAGCACCACGCCGACTGCCTGCCGTTTGCCGAACGACTCGCCCAACCACAACGCCGCACCCAAGGCGATCATCACGGGAGAGGCGGCATATATCAGCGCAATGTTCATCGCGCCGGTGGAGCGCGCGCCCTGGTACACCCAGGCGCCGCAGATCAACATGCCCAAAGTGCCCAAAATCAGGTATTGCCACCAGCAGCTCAGGATATGCCGGCGCTCGCGCCACAGTTCCGGCGCACACAAGGCCACCAGCACCATGCCGGCGATCGCCCAGCGGCCAAGGGCGAGCAGATAAGGGCCGATCACGCCGGGCGCCATGCGCGCGACGATGTAATTGACCGTCCACAAGGACGGCACCAGCCAGATCAAGGTCAGCGCGAGCCGCTGCTGCGGATGTACCGCGTCAGACATGACAGGCCTCGACCTGCGCTTCGGCTCTTGCTTGCGGGCCCAGATGCGCGAGACGCATCACCTCCTGCGGGTCGACGTCGCGCAGCCGATGATCGCTCCAGACCTGGCGCCAGCGCCTGGCCCCCGGCAAACCGTGGCGCAGGCCCAACATATGCCGCGCAATCGTGCTCCAGGGCGTGCCATGCGCACGCGCTTCACGTGCCATGTAGTCGACCATCTGCGCCTCGACCGATTCGCGCGTGCGCATCGACTCCGGCCCGCCGAAAAATCGCGCGTCCCAGGACGCCAGGATCCAGGGGTTGTGGTACGCCTCGCGTCCCAGCATCACGCCATCGACCTGTCCGAGTTGCTCGGCGATCTGCGCATCGGTCGTGATACCGCCGTTAATAACCAGTGTCAGATGCGGAAACTCCGCCTTGAGCCGGTGCACGGTCTCGTAACGCAATGGCGGCACCTCCCGGTTGGCCTTGGGCGACAGGCCCTTGAGCCAGGCATTGCGCGCATGCACGATGAACACCGAGCAGCCGGCCTCGCTGACGGTACCGATGAAGTCGCGCACGAAGCCGTAGTCTTCGGCCTTGTCGATACCGATGCGGTGCTTGACGGTCACCGGCACCGACACCACGTCGACCATGGCCTTGACACAATCGGCTACCAACTGCGGCTCCGCCATCAGGCAGGCGCCGAACGCACCACGCTGTACCCGTTCGGATGGGCAGCCGCAGTTCAGATTGATCTCGTCGTATCCCCACTGTTCGCCCAATCGCGCGCCGTGGGCCAGATCGGCCGGCTCACTGCCGCCGAGTTGCAGCGCCACCGGATGTTCCTCGCCATTGAAGTCCAGGTGGCGCGGCACGTCGCCATGGATCAACGCGCCGGTGGTCACCATTTCGGTATACAGCAGCGTCTTGCGCGACAGCAGACGGTGGAAATAACGGCAGTGGCGGTCAGTCCAGTCCATCATCGGTGCGACGGACAGCTTCCAGTCTGCATGACTTCCACCTGACGGTTCTGTTTCCGACACGGATTTCCTCAAAGTAGCCGTGTCCAACCCATATGCACACGATGCGCGCATTTTCGCAGCTATCCGGCAGCATCGCCGGTCATCCCCGTTTGGCTCGGTACGGAACCATGCGCAGACGCATGGCCTGGCCACTGCCGCGACCCGGTTCCCGCGCGGCGCAGCGGCCTGCGGCCGCCGCAAGTCCCTGCGCAGAGCGGTGAAAAGACGTGCCCGGCCCCACGCACACCCGTCGCAAATCTAAGATGCGCCTTCCCTCACGCGCGACAACCGAGCGAGCAACCGCATGACACCCGTACAGCAAGAATCTCTATTGAGCATCGCCCTGATGGCTGCATTGGCCGACGGCCACAAGGCCGACGCCGAGCGCGCCGAGATCCGCCGGATCGCCGACTTGTTGGCCAGTGAAGCGGGGGCCGCGCATCTGGCCGACGTGTACCAGAAAGTGCTGCTCAAGCGCGTCAGCCTGGCGTCCGCCGCCGCCGGCCTCGACATGCCGGAGCATCGCCAGCTGGCCTACGAGATGGCGGTGTGCGTATGCGAGGCCGATGGCAGCCTCAGCGATGCGGAGCAGCAGTTCCTGTCCGGCTTGCGCCAGCACCTGTCGCTCGCGCCGGCGCAAACCGAAGCCTTTGACCGGCAGGCCGATGCCACCATGGCGGCGCTCGATGCGGTGCCGCCAGAGGCGGCTGTGCCAGCCGGGCCAGGCACCGGAGCCCGGAAGCTTGCCTCCACCTACGCGGCGCATGCGGCATCCGCGCTGGCCACTTCGACCGCCCCCACCATGGACGACGCCGCACCAGCCAGACCGCCTGCGACAGTGGCGCCGGCGCCGCGCCAGGCCGCTGCGGTCGACAACGCCGCGCTGGAGCGCTCGATCCTGAACTTCGCCATCCTCAATGGCGCGCTGGAACTGCTGCCCCAGTCCTGGGCAACCATGGCCATCATTCCTTTGCAGATTCGGATGGTCTATGGCATCGGCAAGGCACATGGCGTCGAGCTGGACCAAGGCCACGTGCGCGAGTTCATCGCTGCAGCCGGGGTCGGCCTGACCTCGCAGTATCTGGAACAGTTCGGCCGCAAGCTGCTCGGCGGCCTGCTCGGCACGGTAGCCGGCAAGGCCGGGCGCGGGCTGGGACGGGCCGGTGCCAGCGTCGCGATGTCCTTCGCGACCACCTATGCACTGGGGCACCTGGCGCGGCGTTATTACGCCGGCGGCCGCGTCATGAACACCGCGCTGCTGCGCGAGACCTACCAGGGTCTGCTGGCGCCGGCTCGGGAGATGCAGACACGTTACCTGCCGCAGATCCGGCAAAAGGCCGGAACGCTGGATGCCACCCAGGTGATGGCCATAGTGCGAGGCGGCTGACGGCGCCATCCAACAGCGCGCGCTGCACGCCGATGCGGACCGTCCGGATTGATCCTTGGGCAGGTGTCGGCGCTGCGCACGGCCGAAGCCAGCGTACCGCCGGACCTGAGATTGTGTAGCGGCCCGGCCCGGCTCGCCTGAGCCTGGGAACGCAAGGCATCACCCTCTCACCTCAGCGCCGACCATGGCGCGCCTTGCACAGTCATCGACGAGCGCCCCGTTGGCGATTACAGGCCGAACTTGTCCGAGGCCGCAGTCGTGTCCGCGGTCGACCAAGCCTTGTGGCACCTGCACGGCAAGGACCATCAACGCACCGTGGCCGACCTGCTCGGCGGCGTCTGCCGCAGCTGCATCGGTATCTACGCCAACATCCACCGTCCCACCGACTCGCGCACACCGGAAAGCTTCGCACAGAGTGCGCGATGCATTGGCCGGCGGACATGTGGCTTTCAAGCTGGCGCCGTTCGACGAAGATACGGTAGCCAGCTGCGCCGCCGGCGACGACCCGGTCTGCCATGCAGCCAGGCTGCAGCTGGCGGCGCAGTGCCGTCGTTCAATCTGCTGGAATCCCGGTTCGCTGAAAACCCCTGGTTCCTGCAGTTGATGCGGGGCGACTTCGGACCGGTGCGCTATGGCCACTGCAGCTTTTCACCTGCCGCCGACCTTGGTGTCGAACTGCGGCCGGTGCAATGGGTGCGCC
>JBFJZP010000302.1:0-4626 GCA_041622095.1 Burkholderiaceae bacterium
ACCATGCCACGCGGCGTGCTGGGCATGAACGCATCGATGTTCAAGGGTTATCTGCGTTACATCGCCAATCGCCGCGCGACCCAGATCGGCCTGGAAGCCTTGTATCCGAATGAAGAGAACCCGTTCCCGTGGATGAGCGAGATGATCGACCTGAAGAAGGAGCGCAACTTCTTCGAGACGCGTGTCATCGAGTACCAGTCCGGTGGCGCGTTGTCCTGGGACTGACGGCAGGAACGAACAAGCGTGGCAACCCGAATTTCATGTGATGCATCAGGCTGCGCAGACAGCCGGCGCATCACGTGCGACCCCATTCAAGGTGCTGGGATAAGGCCCAACACCCTGAATCGCTTCATGTGCTCCAACAGGCATGAAGTGCTCTTTGTTACTTGATCAAGGAGAAAATGATGGCAACTGCAAAAAAACCGGCGGCTAAAAAAGCTGCCCCTGCGAAGAAGGCTCCGGCCAAGAAGGCCGCAGCCAAGAAAGCTCCGGCCAAGAAAGCCGTAGCGAAGAAGGCTCCGGCGAAGAAGGCCGCAGCCAAGAAGGCTCCTGCGAAAAAGGCGGTAGCGAAGAAGGCTCCGGCCAAGAAGGTCGTAGCGAAGAAGGCTCCGGCCAAGAAAGCCGCAGCCAAGAAGGCTCCCGCGAAAAAGGCGGTAGCGAAGAAGGCTCCGGCCAAGAAGGCGCCAGCGAAAAAAGCTGCTGCCAAGAAAGCCGCGAAAAAGCCCGCTGCCAAGAAAGCCGCGAAAAAGCCCGCTGCCCCTGCCCCTGCTGCATCCGCCGCTCAGACGACGTTGAACCCGCAGGCGGCCTGGCCGTTTCCGACTGCCAGCAAGCCCTGAACGACGCCTTAACCGGCTTCGTTGCAAGCCCGATACCTCACGGTGTCGGGCTTTTTTTGTGCGCGCGCGTCGGCGCGCCACTCACAGGCCGATGGCGGCCTTGTCGATGGTGTAGTTCTGCGGGCCGCGTTCGGCGATCTTGCGCGCGCCCAGCTGGTTGCCCAGCTGCGCACAACGTTCGAGTGACCAACCCTGCTCCAGGCCGAACAACAAGGCGCCACGGAACGCATCGCCACATCCGGTGGGGTCGACCACCTCGCGGGCCTTGATGCCGGGCACATGGGTCTTGCTGCCCTCGACCCATATGTCGCATCCCTGGGCGCCGGTGGTGACGATCAGCCCGCGCACCTGCCGTGACACCTCTTCGATGTCCCAGCCGGTGCGGTCGCACAACATCTTGCCTTCATAGTCATTGACCGCCACCCAGCTGGCCTTCGCGACGAAGTCGCGCAACTCGGCGCCGTCGAAACGCGGCAATTGCTGGCCTGGATCGAAGACGAAGGGAATGCCGGCCTGGGCGAATTGCTCGGCATGCTGGACCATCGCATCGCGGCCATCCGGCGCGATGATGCCCAGGCGAATATCGTCGCGCGCCTCGATCCGGGTCTGCCAGGCCTGTTCCATCGCACCCGGGTGAAAGCCGTTGATCTGGTTGTTGTCCATGTCGGTGATGATCATTGCCTGCGCGGTGTACGCGTCGGCGATGGTCTTTACGAACTCGCTGCGGATGCCCAGGTCGGCAAAGCGCTTGAGGTAGGTGTCGCCATCCGTGCCGACCGTGGCCATCGGCAAGGGTTCGCCGCCGAGCAGCTTCAGGCTGTAGGCGATGTTGCCGGCGCAGCCGCCGAAGTCTCGGCGCAAGGATGGCACCAGGAAGGAGACATTCAGGATATGCAGCTGTTCGGGCAGTATCTGCTGCGCAAAACGACCCTCGAAGTTCATGATCGTGTCGAAGGCCAGCGAGCCGCAGATGATGGATGCCATATTGGGGGGGGAGACGGAGAGTCAGGGGTAGAAGGCCAGAAGGCGGTAACCGGCGATGCGTTCCGTCTGCGCCTCGGGCTTGACGGACAAGGCCAGCGAGCCGGACCAGACCGAGGCTTTCGCCAGCGAGATCGCGCCGGCGGCGAATTCCGCAGGCTGGATTACCCGGCGGATCACCGCCTGGTCCTGCGGGTCGGTCAGCGAGAGTTCGATCGCCGGCATCGCGATCGCGATCGGCGCGGTATTGCGCAGCGCGAACCCGAGCCGGTAGTCGTCGCCGCGGACGCGGCTGAACGAAGAACTCTCGATGACGATGGATTCGATCTGCCGCAGCGGTGCCAGCGCGCAGCCGGTGATGTCGCACAAGGCCAGCAGCAAGGGGCGGCTGGCGGGCGCGACCGCCGCGATGCGGTCGCGCTCCATGCGCACGACTTGCAGGACCAGCAAGGCCAGCAAGATCAACACCACCAAGCCGAGCGTCCAGCGTACCGCCGGCCGGCGCCAGACCGAGGGCTTGTCGGCATCGCGCAGAAAGGACACCGGCGGCACGTCCGCCTGTGCCGACTGCGGCGTGCGCAAGGGTGATCCGTCGGCCGGTGCCGGCGCGGATTCCGGCAGGCTCAGGTCGATGTCTGCAGGTTCCCGCGACAAGCCTTGCGTACCTGGCTCGGGTTCGGCATCGGGCTCCTGCTCGAGGAACACCGTCTCCGGTTCGGTCAGCGGCGAGTCGATCCAGCCGGGTTCGTCGGCGGCGGCTGCATGTACCGATGGGGTTATTGCCGGATCTGGCGCCGCGGCCGCTGGCGGCTGCTCATGTGTTGGAGCCGGTGCCGGTGGTGTCTGCGATTGCGCCGGGCGCACGAAGAACGAAGGCGCCGGTTGCGGCGGCGTGGGGGCGGCTGCCGGCGTCTGGCCCGTGGCCGCCTGCGGCGGGGCCGGTGACTCCGGCTCGCCGGTCGGAACCATGTTCTGTGTCGCGTCGAAAATCTCGGCGCACTGACCACAGCGGACCCAGCCTTCGGAGACCCGAAGCTGATCCGGCACAACCTTGAACATGGTTTCGCATGTCGGACAACGCGTGATCAGGCTCATGGACAGGCGATTGTAGTGGCGCGTTCGCGCGGCGCGTCAGGTACTGGCGGTCATCAGCACCCAGCCATCCTGGGCGTCTGCCACCTGGAGGCGGACATGGGGCGCGTAGGCCTGGGTCAACTCGTCGGCCTGGCGTTCGAGAATGCCGGACAGGACCAGATGGCCTCCGGCCGCGACCCGGCCGCACAACAAGGGCGCGAGTACCTTGAGCGGAGTGGCCAGGATATTGGCCAGCACGACCTGGTACTGGCCGCTGGTCATGTCGGGCAGTCCGCAGTGGATCTGCACCTGGTTGGCCTGCGCATTGAGCACTGCCGATTCCACCGCCGCCGGATCGATGTCCACCGCATCGACCTGCTCTGCGCCCATCATCGCGGCCGCAATCGCCAGGATGCCGGATCCGCAACCATAGTCCAGCACCCGGCCCAGCGCGTGGGGTCCGCGGCCCTGGGCAATCCACTGCAGGCACATGCGTGTGGTCGGATGGGTGCCGGTGCCAAATGCCAGTCCCGGGTCGAGACGGATGATGTGCTGCGCGCCTGCCGGTGGTTCATGCCAGGTCGGCACGATCCAGAATCCCGGGCTGATCGGCACCGGTGCGAACTGCGACTGCGTCAGCCGGACCCAGTCCTGGTCGGCCAGTGCATGGATGCCTGCGAGCTCGCATTCGGCAAAGAAGTCCTGCGCCTGCAGGATGCCGGCAGCTTCGAGCGCCTGTGGCTCGGTGGCGAACAAGGCCTTGACCGTCGAGTGACGCCAGCCGATCTGCGTCGGAGTCATGCCCGGCTCGCCGAACAGCGGCTGCTCGGTATCGGTCAGCGCATCGCTGTCCTCGACGCTGACGCTCTGGGCCTCGAGGGCCTCGAGCGCTTCGGAGAGGATTTCCACTTCGGCCTGCGGACAACGCAGCATCAATTCGAACATGGCCGCTTCTCAACGCTTGTGCTGGGCAAGCCACTCTTCCAGGTAATGGATGTTGGTGCCACCACCGCAGAACTTGGCGTCCACCATCAACTCGCGGTGCAGCGGGATATTGGTGTTGATCCCCTCGACCACCGTCTCGCCCAGCGCGGTGCGCATGCGCGCCAGTGCCTGTTCGCGGCTGTCGCCGTGCACGATGATCTTGCCGATCATCGAGTCATAGTTCGGCGGCACGAAGTAGTTGGTGTAGATATGCGAGTCGACACGCACACCCGGACCACCGGGCGGGTGCCACATCGTGATGCGACCCGGCGACGGCGTGAACTTGTATGCATCCTCCGCATTGATGCGGCATTCGATCGCATGGCCGCGGATCGCGATCTGGCGCTGCGTGAACGGCAGCTTCTCGCCGGCGGCCACCATGATCTGCGTCTTGACGATGTCCACGCCGGTGATCCATTCGGTCACCGGATGCTCCACCTGAACCCGGGTGTTCATCTCGATGAAGTAGAACTCGCCGTTCTCGAACAGGAACTCGAAGGTGCCGGCGCCGCGGTAGCCGATCTTCTTGCAGGCCGCGACGCAGCGCTCGCCGATGCGTTCGATCAGCTTGCGCGCAATGCCCGGCGCCGGCGCCTCCTCGATCACCTTCTGGTGACGGCGCTGCAGAGAGCAATCGCGATCCCCCAGGTGAATGGCGTTGCCCTGGCCGTCTGACAGCACCTGAACTTCGACGTGGCGCGGGTTACCAAGGAATTTTTCCAGGTAGACCATCGGGTTGCCGAATACC
>JBFJZP010000303.1:0-4621 GCA_041622095.1 Burkholderiaceae bacterium
CGAACAGCCAGCCGTGGTAGCAGCAGCGGATGCCGCGCTCCTCGCAAACGCCGAATTCCAGCGACGCGCGCCGGTGCGGACAGTAACGCTCCATCAAGCCCGCACGCCCGCCGGTATCGCGCCAAGCCACCAAATCCTCACCCAATAGACGCACCGGCACTGGTTCCCCGTCGGCCACCGGTATCTCTTCCGACAGCAGCGCCGGGATCCAGTGTCGGCGCATGATCTGTCCCATTGGCGCATCACCCTCTACAGAGCACAAAAGTGCGTTCTCTTCACGTGTCAACATGCACGGCCCCCTTTCCACCATCGACACGCGCACTCATCAGGCCCTGCCTGGCGACCTCTCGCCCCCCCCCCGCTCCACATCCGGGGCAAGGCCAAGTACGTCCATCGTCGCCACGTAGGCTTGCACGATCCGATCCAAGTCGGCATCGGCCACGAAACCAAAATCTTCGCGCGCACGCGCAGGGTCAAGCACGAAGTTCGACGCGCCGCCGGCACCCGGCAGCACCTCGAACGTGAAGACGGCATCCGGAAAACGCCGCTGCACGGCGGCGGCAAACTGGCGCAAGCTGAAACCCGATCCAGTGGCAATGTTGTAGACCAGATGGCGCACCTTCGGCGCCTGCAACCCGCAAACGATGCCGCGCGCGCCCTCGTCGTTGAACAATCCATCGCAAACCGCGTCGACGTCGCCGTCGACACGGACCGGGCGGCCAGCCATCGCGTTTTCAACGATAACGCTATAGCGGCTGAACGAGCCTCCGTGGCGGGCGATCTTGCCAGGGCCGATCGTGGCGGCGAAACGCAGCGCCACGCAGTCCAGGCCATGCTGGCGGCGGTACCAGCCGGCAAGTTGCTCGCAAGCCCCCTTGCTGATGCCATACACGGTGTCGGGCTCGGGGTGCAGTGTCTCGGGCACCGGCGCATAGGTGGGCGCGGCATAGGCGCCTTGCATGCGTCCATACACCGCCTTGCTGCTGGCCAGCACCACACGAGCGACGCCATTGTCGACTGCCGCCTGCAGCACATGGGCAGTGCCTTCGATGTTCAGCCGCACCGCGGCCGCGGGATCCTTCTCCGTCAGGGCCGGCAGCGCCGCCCCCAGATGCACCACGTGGGTGATCCGGTATTTCTGCAGTGCAGCGTCGATGGCTGCGCGATTGGTCATATCGCCGCGCACATGGTCGCATTGGTCGGCAATGTCACACACCAGCGTGGTGTCGCCACCGCGCGAGAAGATCACCGGTCGCGCGCCCTGGGCAACCAGGCGTCGGGCCACGAAATGACCAATGATGCCGTTGCCGCCGATCAGAAGATATTGGGCCATGGTGCTCCTGTTTTCTCGTTGCTGCGTGGTTGCCCTGCTTTGCCAAGGCGGTCCGGCGCTCCTGCCGGGACGGCGCCGGGCGCAAAGCGTGCTAGACCTCCAGCGTGGACGGTGCGAACAAATCCTCGACCCCCACCCGGTGATCGGTCAGGCCCTGCTCATGCACATACTGGGAAATGGTCTCGATCACCTTGCGCGATGCCTTCATGCCATAGGCCTTGGGATCCTCGCGCAGGCCCTGCTGGCCACTCTGATCCACCAGGCCGGTGTCGAAATACGACTGCATCGTAGCGGCAGTTTCCCGCTCGACGTCGTTCTTCGCGGCCACGAACGCGTGGTACAGGTTCAGGGCCAGCCACGGATGGCGCTCATGAAGTTCACGCTTGATGACCACCGCGTGGTTGATCGGGTAGATGCCGGTCTTGCGGAAATAGCGCTGCGTCTCGGCCTGCTTGTCACGGAACAGCGGCTGAATGACGTCGACGGCATCGAGGTCCAGTGTGCTGCGGTCGACCAGGTTGCGGTTGTTCAGATACAGCAAGGTCGCGTCGAGATCGCCCTTGACCAGCATTTCCCCGATATTCGTTCCGGGTGGGATCTGGTTCAGCCGAACGCCCTGCGGCGGTTTGAAGCCGGTCGCGCCGCCATGGCTCTTGTCCGGCCCCCGCTCCATGAACCATTCGACTTCGCGCGGCGATACGCCAAACTCATGTTCCAGAACGCCGCGCGACCACAAGGCCGCCGTCTGCTGGTATTCGGGCACGCCGACGCGTTTGCCCCGCAGGTCCTGCGGCGTGTCGATGCCGCGATCCGCGCGAACCAGGATGCCGGTGTGAAAGAACATTCGCGACGTATAGATCGGCAGCGCCACCCAGTTGCGGTCGCCGCGTGCGGTGGCGATGAACAACGAGGACAGCGACATTTCCGACACGTCGAAGTCGCGGTACTTGAGCTGCCGCCAGAACATCTCCGACGGATGCACCACGGTCGGAATCAACCGTACCCCCTGCGGCTGGTAACGCCCCTGGGCCAAGGGCCTGGTCCGTTCGTTATCGGATAGCGCAATGCTCAGTGTCAATGTTTCCATATCGGTTCCAGGTTATCGTTGCTATGTTCTCTGCCAGCGGGAGCGGCACACCCGGCTGCACTTCTGCCTTGGACAAGCGTCCATCGGGCCGGTTTCACCTTATTGCTGCAGCCCGGCGCGATGCTCGGCCTGCGCCTCAATCGTATCGAGATGGCGCCATTCGCCGCCTTTGGGCAGCATGCCCTCGAACGAGCTGATACGCGCCTGCGGCACCTGGGTGGTTCCGATGGCCCCGATAGCCGGGCCGCCCTCGCGAAAGCGCTTGGCCGCCTCCACCATCAGGCGTCGGAATTCAACGATTGCCTGGTCGCTCGCGCCCAGCCTCTCGATGCCGCGATCGGCGATCGGCCCCATGGTTTCCCACATCGCGATGTCCTGGTTGCTGATGCCGCCGATGCCGGTGAAACTCCCGTTCTTCATCGACTGGCGGTCCTGGCCGTAGTTGTTGTCCATGTTGCGGTGCAGCTTGCGATAACGCGTGTCGACGTCGATCCCGACCTGAGCCCGGAAGAATTTGCGGTATTCCTCTTGGTCCATGGCGCCGTCTGGCGTCAACGACCAGGAGATGAAGTGGAACGCGGTATGCGTGTCGTCGATCGGCACGTTGACGTTGGTCGAGTTGTATTGGGCGTTGGGTGGGATCAGCGCGGTGAACGGCGCAACGTACACGGTCATGCGCACATAGTCCTGCTTGTCGGCGTTCTGGATCGGCCTGCGGATCGCCGCATACTTGAATCCGTATTCGGTGGGTTGCACCTGAATTCGCGGCGCCTTGTCGGTCGACGGGCGTACCAGGCTGGCACCCTTCACATGCTGGGTACCAGCGACCCGGCTCGGCGTGATATCGGAAGAATGCAGGGTTGAACTGTGGGCCGAGTCGATCGCGCCCTCGAGCACCTGCGCCCAGTTGCAGTCCACGACAACCTTCACGATGCTGACCTTGGTGTCGGCGCCGGGCGCGAATGGCGGTGGCGCGAATGCCGGCATCGTTTCAACCGGCCCCATGTAGGCCCAGACGAAACCACCGTGTTCATGGGTCGGGTAGGCAGTGTGCCGCACCTTCTGCGCCATGCCGCTTTGCGGCGGCTCGGACGGCATCTCGACGACGCCGCCGTTCAGGTCCATCTTCCAGCCGTGGTACAGGCAGCGCAGTCCGCCGTCCTCGTTGCGGCCGAGCACCAACGAAGCCCTGCGGTGCGGACAGGACCGGTCGATCAACCCGACGCGCCCGTCCGGTCCGCGCCAGGCCACGAGGTCTTCGCCCAGCAGGCGTACCGGCACCGGCGCGCCTCCCGGTTCCTGTAACTCCTCGCTCAGGCACGCCGGAATCCAGTGCCGGCGCATGAGCTGTCCCATCGGCGCGTCACCTTCGACGCGGCACAACAAGTCGTTCTCTTCCTTGGTCAGCATGCATTTGTCTCCGTGTCGATCAAATCACGCGCCGCGCTTGCGCAAGCGGCCGATCATGACTTATATTAGGTTTCTAATATTGCCGGCAATCGCAGGCGAAGTCAATCGGTTTTCAACGCCGTGGGTGGCCCTGGCGAGACAAGGGGTCCGGCCTGCGCGAAAAACCTGTCCGGGCACCGGGCTATCGAGGAGCAAGATTCCCATGAGTTGGATGATCAGTATCGGAGGTGGCCGTAGCGCCACCTGCGTAAATGGCGTTATCCGTGCCGATGGCGGGCGGCGCAGCGTCGTGATCCGCAAGACCCGGGCGGGTACCGGCCACCGTGGAGCTCGGTGGTGAACGCCACCCTGTCGATCGGTGTCGCTGGGCTCGGGCGTGCGTTTTCCGTCATGTTGCCCACCTTCGTGCATGACCCGCGGGTTCAACTCGTGGCTGCAGCCGATCCGTCGCCTGCAGCACGGGCGCGGTTCGGCTCCGACTTCGGCGCACCCGCTTACGATTCGGTCGAAGCGTTGTGCGCCGATCCAAAGGTGCAACTGGTGTACGTCGCAACACCACACCAGTTGCACTGCCGCCATGTCTGCATGGCAGCTGGCGCCGGCAAGCATGTGCTGGTTGAAAAGCCGATGGCCATCACACTGGATGAATGCTCCGCGATGGTGGATGCCTGTCGCGACGCCGGCGTCCACCTGATCGTGGGCCACAGCCACAGCTTCAACCTGCCGATATTGCACACCCGTGCGCTGATCAACAGCGGTCGCTATGGCAGGGTGCGCATGATCGTCGCCTC
>JBFJZP010000304.1:0-4614 GCA_041622095.1 Burkholderiaceae bacterium
ACATGGCGCACCATCTGGCCGTTGACGAAAAATCCTTCGCCGTCGCTGGGGTGCATGCCACCGCGTAAAGCGATGTCGATGTCGCTCCCGCCGAACGCAAACATCGCGGACAGGCCGGGCAGCAAGCCGCTGATCAGCGTCGGCTGCGGTATCGGCACCTCCTGGATCACGATGGGATTATGTGCCGGGAACAGGTCCTCGCGTGCGGCCAGCGGTGGCACATTCGAGCGCGAACTGGTGCGCGTCGGCAGTTGATCGCCATCGGTCACGCGCACCGCCTCGCCGACGATGAGTTCGACACATCCGGCATTGGTGCAGACAAAGATGCGGTCCTGTTCACTGGCCACCTGCAGGCTGCCATCCGGGTTGTAATTGGCGGAAAACGCCGAGCCGCGGATACCGATGGTTGCCGTGATGGTGGAGATCTGATAGTTCTCGCGGTTGCGCTTGCCCACCAGTCCGGTGATGGCCCGCATGCCGCCACGCAGCAAGCTGGCGAAGAATCCGTCCTCGGGTTTGTTCTCGTCCGCGTATCTGTCGATGTTGAACTGGGTATTCGGTGCCAGCGAGACCAGGCCGCCATCCGAAAACCGGATCTGGGTCTGGCCGGAGCGACCGGTGATGACCTGGTCGCCGGAAATGATCTGCTGGCCACGGTTCAGCGGCGATTCAGCCTGGCCACGGCGCACGCTGACATCGCCGACTGCAAACTGCGCAATGCCGGCGGCGGCATGAGCCTGTAGCGGGAAGATGGCGGACAGGGCCACCAGCAGCGCGGCTTTCTGGCGTGGAAAAGATTGCTTCATGAGAATGGCCTTCGAAACTGGCGGCGGAACCGCGCTCAGAACTCCTTGCGAACCGAGACCGACAAGGAGCTGCGGTTGTAGTCGTTGACGACGACGTTGGAGTCGTTGCGGACCAGGTTCAGTTGCGGCGTCACGCGCCAGGACCGGGCCGGTACCCAGTTCAGGCCAAGGGCCAGCGTGGTCTGGTTGTCCCGGCGCCCGACCTGGAAGAACGGATCCTGCCCGCCGTAGTTGCGCCGCTCGTAGTTGAGCGCGGCAAAGGTCGACAGGTTGTCCTGCAACACCTTTTGCACACCGGCGCGCAGTCCGTACATGCGGTGGCCCAGATACGCCACGCCGGACGCGGATTCGTTCTCGCGCCCGACATAGGCGCCACCCCATGCCAGCCACCCGGCGGGCAGCTGCTGGGCGTAGGAGCCGCCAACCACCGTGCGATGCGCGTCGCGCAGCGGCTGGCTGGGGTAACGCAGCCTGGAGTACTGCAGGTAGGCGCCGAGTTCCCGGTTGTCGTCCATACGGAAGGCCCATTCACCGACCAGGCCGCGCTGGGTCCGGTTGGTCGAGCCGCCGAGCGTGTAGTCTTCGAGCACCAGCGCCCCGCTGAATTCGTGGCGATCGTAGCGATAGGCCGCGCCGCCGAGCAGATTGACCTGGTGGTTGTTGAAATCCGACTCGTTGGCGTTGGCGCGTTTATTGATGCTGGCGTTGCCCAGCAGCGACCAGCGCGAATCGACAACGTGGCGCGCCGAAACCCCGACGGCCAGGTGGGCAAAGGTGCCGCTGCGCTTGACCGAACTGGCATTGAGCACCACGCCACCGATGCCGGGCACCGCCACATTGGCATTGGCCGGTCCGTTGGAGATGTTGCTGTCATGGCCCAGCGCCACCTCGGCGTAGGCCTTGACCGAGGACTGCATCTGGGCCTCGGCCACGTCGATGGCGCGCAGGAACTGGTCGATCGTCAGCGCCGCCTGCGCCGGTGCACCCTGGTCTTTGGCCTGTTGCAGCAGCGTACGCGCCGACTTGCTGTCACCGACCGCCAACATCGCACGTCCGAGTTCGGCGCGGGCCCGCGCATTGCCGGGCTGGACGATGGTGACGCGCTCGAGCGCCATGATGGCGCGTGCATGTTCACCGATCTGGTTGGCCGCGATGCCCAGCACCGTGTCGAAATCCGGATCTCCCGCACGGCGGACCTCGTGCGGTTCGAGCAGTTCATAAGCCAGTCGCGACTGGCCCGACTCGGTCATGGCCAAGGCCTTGCGCACCAGATCGTCCATTTCCGCATGCGCGCCGGACGCGCCCATCCACAACGCAACGGCAACAACACAGGATGAGGCTGGGATGGGTTTGAAGAACATGGGCATGGCTACCGTGTATCGATCAATATTTATACTGCGGCGGGCCGCGCCGGACAAGCCATGCCCGAGATGGGGTCGCATGAAAACGTCGCAAAACGGATGGCAAAGTGGCATCCGCCGCACCGGATCGATCGATGCGCCAAGTCGTGCATCGCAAGCGGTTTCAGGCACCACTATCGGTCGATTTCGGCATTTACGCCCTGACGGCTGCGCATCGGTGGCACAATCAACGGGTTACCAGGCCCTTCCCAAGCCACAGTCGCATCCGCTATCCGGTTCAGCCGTGCCGCGGAAGGTTAGTCAACAGATAAGACCGACACATGTTTCCTCAAGGGAAACGGAGTTAAGCGAACCATGAGCCAAGACAATCCAGGCGCGCCCGCCGCGCCCTCGATCTACCACGCGTACCAATCGAACACCTATCTGTTCGGCGGCAATGCGCCATACGTGGAGGAGATGTACGAGAACTACCTCGCCAACCCCGGCAGCGTGCCCGATTCCTGGCGCAACTATTTCGATGCCCTGCAGAATGTTCCCGCCTCTGACGGCAGCAACTCCAAGGACGTCGCACACCAGCCGGTGATCAATGCGTTCGCCGAACGCGCCAAGCTCGGTGGCACCAAGGTGGTGTATGGCTCGAGAGACCAGGAGATGGGTCGCAAGCGTGTCGCGGTCCAGCAGCTGATTGCGGCGTATCGCAACGTCGGGGCCCGCTGGGCCGATCTCGATCCGCTCAAGCGGCGCGAGCGCGAGAACATCCCCGAACTCGAACTCTCGTTCTACGAATTCTCCGACTCCGACCAGGAGATCGTGTTCAACATCAGCAACACGTTCTTCGGCAAGGAGACGATGAGCCTGCGCGACCTGCGCAACGCCTTGTTCGAAACCTATTGCGGCAGCATCGGCGCCGAATACATGTTCCTGACCGACCAGGCGCAGAAGCGCTGGTGGCAACAAAAGCTCGAGTCGATCCGCACCAAACCCAATTTCGAAGCGGACAAGAAGCGCCACATCCTGGAGCGCCTGACCGCGGCAGAAGGCCTGGAGCGTTTCCTGCATACCAAATACGTCGGCCAGAAGCGCTTCTCGCTGGAAGGTGGCGAGAGCTTCATCAACGCAATGGACGAATTGATCCAGCGTGGTGGCGTAGTCGGTATCCAGGAAATCGTCATCGGCATGGCCCACCGCGGCCGGCTCAACGTGCTGGTGAACTCGCTGGGCAAGTTGCCGGCGATGTTGTTCGCCGAGTTCGACCACACCGCGCCGGAAGACCTGACCAGCGGCGACGTCAAGTACCACCAGGGTTTCAGCTCCGACGTGTCCACCCCGGGCGGGCCGGTGCACCTGACGCTGGCGTTCAATCCCTCGCATCTGGAGATCGTCAACCCGGTGGTCGAGGGTTCGGTGCGGGCCCGTATGGACCGCCGTGCCGACCCGTTGGGCAAGCAGGTGTTGCCGGTGCTGGTGCATGGCGACGCGGCTTTTGCCGGCCAGGGCGTTGTGATGGAAACACTGGCGCTGGCGCAGACACGTGGTTACTCCACCGGCGGCACAGTGCATATCGTGATCAACAACCAGATCGGTTTCACCACCAGCGACCCGCGCGACAGCCGCTCGACGCTTTACTGCTCGGACGTCGTCAAGATGATCGATGCGCCGGTGCTGCACGTCAACGGCGATGACCCGGAAGCGGTGGTGCTGGCAACGCAGATGGCGCTGGACTTCCGCATGGAGTTCCGCAAGGACGTGGTGGTCGACATCATCTGCTTCCGCAAGCTCGGCCACAACGAGCAGGACACGCCGTCGCTGACGCAGCCGCTGATGTACCGCAAGATCGCGCAGCATCCCGGTACGCGCAAGTTGTACGCCGACAAGCTGGCCGCACAGGGCTTCGACGCCGGCCTGGGCGATGAAATGGTCAAGGCGACCCGTGCCGCGCTCGAGGCCGGCAAGAACACCTTCGACCCGGTGCTGACCAACTTCAAGAGCAAGTACGCCGTCGACTGGATGCCGTACCTGAACAAGAAGTGGACCGATGCGGGCGACACCGCGATTCCGATGTCGGAGTGGACACGCCTGGCCGATAAGATCAGCACGATTCCCGATTCCGTGACGCCGCACCAGCTGGTCAAGAAGGTGTATGCCGACCGTGCGGCGATGGGGCGTGGCGAATTGCCGGTGGACTGGGGCATGGGCGAGCACATGGCGTTTGCCTCGCTGGTGGCCAGCGGCTATCCGGTGCGACTCAGCGGCGAGGACTGCGGCCGCGGCACCTTCAGCCACCGCCACTCGGTGATCCATGACCAGAACCGCGAGAAGTTCGACGAGGGCATGTACATTCCGCTGCAGAACGTCGCGGAAGGCCAGGCCCCGTTCGTCGTGATCGACTCCATCCTGTCCGAAGAGGCGGTGCTGGCGTTCGAATACGGTTATGCATCCAACGACCC
>JBFJZP010000305.1:0-4607 GCA_041622095.1 Burkholderiaceae bacterium
CAAACTCGCGCGCCAGGATATCGAGCGTGCCGCCCAGCGCCAGATTGCTCAGGGCCGAAGGACGAAGATCCTCGATGATGCTGCGGCCCAGCGTAATGCCGCTGTTGAGCGTTTCGACCAGGTGGGCGAGCAGATCCAGCGCCTCCGGCGCAGACGTCGCGATGCGCGAGCGGATACGCGCCGCATCGAGTTTGGCCGACGTGAGCAATGCGCCCAGATCATCATGCAGGTTGCGCGCCAGACGATGGCGCTCGTCTTCCCGTGCGGTCTGGATATGCTGGGTCAATTCGGTCAGCTGCGCAGTGCGTTCGATCACTTCGATCTCCAGCCGGTCGCGCTCTGCCTGCACCAGGCGCTTTTGCTGCAACTGCTGGAGCTTCAGCGCATTGGTCTGGCGCTGGTACATGAACAGCGCCAGCAAGCCCGACAAGGCCAGTACGATGATGCCGATGCGGCTGAGCGCCAGCGTAAGGTAGATGCCTGCACGGCCCTGCGCGATGCTGCGCTCTTCGTCCGCGATCAACTCGGCATTGATGGCGCGGATCTCATCCATCTTTTCCTTGCCAATCCCGCTCTTGAGGATCTCCGACGTGGCCTTGGTGTTGCCTTCCTCGACCAGCTGTATCGTCAGGTCGAGTTCGGACAGCTTGCTGTCGGTGAGTTCATGCAGCTTCGCCAGCCTTGCCGCCGACTCAGGTTCGGCGCCGAAGCGCACGTCGATCTGCCGCATGGCCCGCTCGATCTTGCCCAGTGCGGTCCGGTAAGGCCCCAGGTATTCCGGACCACCGGTCAACAGGAAGCCGCGGGTGCCGGTCTCGGCATCGACAATGCCCTGCGTCAGGCGCTGCAAACTGTCCTGCGACCGGGTCAACTCGATCACGCGCTCGAACCGGCCGATCGATTGCCAATAGGCCATCTCGCTGATCAGCACGATGGCGGCTGCCACAACGCAGGCCAGCGGGAACAACATCCGGTTCGGCCCGAACATCTGCGTGAAAAACTTCATTATTTGTACCCGTCACCAATTGTGGGATCATCGGTCAAGCTACAGCACAGGACGCCATGATTCGAATTGCCATCATTGATGACCATGCCATGGTCCGAGCCGGACTGCGACAGTTCTTCTCGGACCAGAGCGACTTCTCGGTCGTTGCCGAGGCCGGTACAGGCCGTGCCGCGCTGGAAATCGTGCGGGCAGGCGAGGTCGACGTGATCGTGCTCGACATATCGATGCCCGACCAGAGCGGCGTTGATGCGCTGCAGGCGATCCGCGCGCGTGCGCCCGATCTGCCGGTACTCATTTTGAGCGGCTTTCCCGAGGAGCACTATGCCACGACCTTGTTGCGCCAGGGTGCCAGCGGATACCTGAACAAGGACTGCGACCCGCAGGACATCGTCACGGCGATCCGGACCGTCCACCGGGGACGGAAATACATCACGCCCGGCGTCGCTGAGCGCCTGGCCGACAGTCTTGGCAAGGGTGGTGACAAATTGCCCCATGAGCAGCTCTCCGAACGCGAATTGCAGGTGTTCCTGCGCCTGGCCAAGGGCGAGACGATCGGCAATCTCGCGGTGGGCATGTCGCTCAGTGTCAAGACTGTGAGCACATATCGGACGCGCATCATGGAGAAAATGAAACTCGAGTCCAACAGCGACCTGACCTACTACGCCATGAAGAACGGCCTGATCCAGTAGACACCGCGATCCGCCGCGGCGGCATCACTTCGACGTTCCGGTTTCGCTGAGACCGGTCTCTCCGGCAGCGAGCCGATCGCAATACTGGATCAGCGCGTCAATATCGTTGGATTTGTCGAACACCCGGTCTGCACCCAGTTCAAGGCACTTGCGACGCATGTCCGCCGTGGCGTAATTGCTCAGGACCACCAGATTGCAGCGTTGTGCCAGGGTTTGTGCCGCGCGCAGGACACCCAGGCCCGAACCCTGCTTGAGGAACAGGTCCACGATGACCAGGTCCACTGCATTGCCGGCGTTGGATAACCAGCGCACCGCTGCTGTCTCGCCGTCGGCCGTACCCACGACGTCAACCGGAACCAGTTCTTCCAGTGTTGCGATCAGGCTGTCGCGAATGACCTGGCTGTCCTCGACGATATAGGTCTTCAGTTCGGACACGGAGCAGTATTCATTGAAATTGGCCCGTCACCCGAAGCCACCCGGCGCAGGAAACAACCACCGCGGATGCCAGGCAACCGGCTTTGGACAAAAGAGATAGGGATTCTTCATTCAGACTTGAGAGCAGTATGCACTGAGCGCCAGCCACCTGGCATCGGCCGCACACCGGCCTGTTTGCAGGACGATTCCTACAATGTATTGGAACCGGACCCACCGGTCTTGATCTGCGTCAACGTCCGAGCAATGGCAGTATCGGCTGCCGCAGGCCGGGATCAGCGTCGCACGTTGCGCAATTCCAGCGCCAGGCCGGCGCGGTTTCACCCCCACGCGCCGGGTGCAGAACCCCGCGCACCACGGACAGCGCCGCCGCCAGCCGGGCGGTGCCGCTGCCATGAATCACCGAGAACGCCATGCCTGCGCCCAGCAATGTCGCGCGCAGGCGGTTGTCGACGGCCAGGCGCATGGCCGGACCGTCACGCTGATGGCCATCGGCGACCCAGGGCAGGTCCAGCGCCATCAGCAAAGTCGCTGCGTAAGCGCGCTGCGTCCCGATCGCCGGCGCCAGTTGCGCGGGATCGTCGAACACGCATGCGCTGTAGACGGCCGTCATCAAGGCACTGGTGTCGGCAACCACGATCGCGTGATTCCGCGCGGCCCGGGCAATCCGGTCCGTCTGTTCCTGCGCAATCGCCGCCTGCTCGCTGGCCAGCGGCGTACGGCCGTAACGGTCGCAGAATTCGCGCAAGTACTCGGGTACCTGCACGGCATCCAGGCCGTCTGCCACAAGGGCCTGGCGCAAGGCCTCGGCCAGGCTTGTCTTGCCGGTGGACTCGGCTCCGAGCAAGACCAGCACCATCCCCGCGAACGCCATCACACACTCCCGCTTCTGACGACTTGGAATCACCCCCACCGCAGCGGCGTCTGGACGCAGCCGCCGGCGCCAGGGCCTACACTGCGAAACCCATGCATAGTATCCGCCCATGACCGAACCGGTCCGCCTGTCCAAACGCCTGTCCGACATGATCGGCTGTTCGCGCCGTGAAGCCGAGTTGTACATCGAGGGTGGCTGGGTGCGGGTCGATGGCCAGGTGATCGAGGTCCCGCAGTTCAAGGTGACCGACCAGCAGGTCGCGCTCGACCCCAAGGCCCGGCTCGAACCGGTGGCCGCGGTGACGCTGCTGCTGCACAAGCCGCCGGGACTGACCTGGGATCACAGCACCACGCCGGCGCGTGCGCTGCTGCTGGCACAGAACCACTGGGCAGGTGATCACCATGCGCCGCGCCTGCTGCAGCGCCATCTGAACGTACAGGCCAGCGTCACACCACTGGAGACCGACGCCAGTGGCCTGCTGGTGTTCACCCAGGATTGGCGGGTCGAGCGCAAGCTGGTGCAGGATGCGGCGCTGGTCGAACACGAGCTCACTGTCGACGTGCGCGGCAAGGTGTCGGAGGCGCAGCTGCAGCAACTCAACCGCGCGCCGGTGATCGACGGCCGCGCGATGTTGCCGGCCCGGGTCAGCATCAGCCGCCAGACCGAAGCCACCACCGGGCTGCGGTTTGCGGTCAAGGGCCATCGGCCCGGTCAGATCGCCCAGATGTGCTCCGTGGCCGGATTGCAGGTGGTCGCGATGAAACGTATCCGTGTCGGACGCATCGCGATGGCAGCGCTGCCGCTCGGCCAGTGGCGTTACCTGGCGCCGTTCGAACGTTTCTGAGGCACTGGCAGCGCGGCAGCGCCGGATGTCGGCGCGGCCTTGGGCGCGGCTCCGGGCATCAATCGCGCAGCCGCCGGCGGTCCTCGACACCATCCGGCCCGTTGTGCAGGTTTATGAGCACGTGCTCCTGGTGCAGCAGCCGCCAGGACAACATCTTCTGTGCCATCTCCAGCATCACCGCCTGGTGGGCCGGGTCGCGCGAGAGGTCGTGCATCTCATACGGATCCTTGACCAGGTCGAACAGCAGCGGTGGCAAGGCCGCAAAAAACACGTACTTCCAGCGTTCGCCGCGGATGATGGCCAGCTGGCATTCGTCCGGCATGAGGCCCAGCGCCGTCTCGGCATCCAGACCGTTGTAGGGACCGGAGCGGAAGTCCAGCTCCATGTGGGCTTCCTGGCGCCAATGCGCCGGGGTCCGGTGCTCCAGGAACGGCCGCAGCGAACGGCCGTCGCACTGCGCCGGGATGTCCAGCCCCAGCCAGTCGAGCATGGTCGGCATCAGGTCGACCGACTCGGTGAACGCCTCGACCTGGCTGCCCCGACCGGCATCGGCGGCAGAACGCGGATCACGCACGATCAGCGGGATGTGGAAACTCTGGTCGAAATACAGCTCCTTGCCCCAGCAATAGTGGTCGCCCCCCATTTCGCCGTGGTCGCAGGTGAACACGATCAGCGTCTGCTCGTATTCGCCGCTGGCCTTGAGATGGGCCACGATGCGACCCACCGCGTCGTCGACCTCGTTGATCATGCTGTAGTAGCAGG
>JBFJZP010000306.1:0-4604 GCA_041622095.1 Burkholderiaceae bacterium
CAGCCGATCGCGGGGTCGGCGTCGAACGCCTTGAGCGCCGCACCGAGTTCGTCCATCAATCCGTCGCTCAGCGCATTGAGTTGCTTGGGACGGTTCAGCGTGATGACACCCACCCGATCAGCTTCGGTGCGCACCTGGATCAATTCGTAACTCATCGCATGGTCTCCGGTCTTAGATATTGCAGCCATCCATCCTAAGGGATATCGCGCCCGCCCCAGCCACGGCTTCGATGGTAAATTGGCCCTTTTGACGAAAGCGCACCCATGACCGACCGTACCGTGCTCTACGCGGAACAAGGGGCGGTGGCGATCGCCACGCTGAACCGTCCGCAGAGTCTGAACAGCTTCAACCGGCAGATGCACCAGGACCTGTGGGCTGCGCTGGACCGTGCCGAGGCCAACCCGGAAATTCGTGCGTTGGTCATCACCGGTGCCGGACGCGGCTTTTGCGCCGGCGCCGACCTGTCCGACTTCGACTTCACCCCCGGCCCCGACCTGGTCAAGCGCGCCGACCCCGGCCCGATCATCGACAAGGCCTTCAACCCGACGGTGCGCCGCCTGCTGGCGCTGCGCATGCCCAGCATCGCCGCGGTCAATGGCGTGGCGGCTGGTGCCGGCGCGTCGCTGGCGATGACCTGCGACATCAGCTTCGCGGCACCGGGCGCCAGTTTCATCCAGGCCTTCAGCAAGATCGGCCTGGTGCCGGACGCCGGCGGCAGCTGGTTCCTGGCGCAGCGCCTGGGTCTGGCGCGGGCGATGGGCCTGGCGCTGACCGGCGACAAGCTCCCCGCCACGCAGGCGCGCGACTGGGGCATGATCTGGGACGTAGCCGACGACCCGCTGGTCGCTGCCACCGCGATGGCACAACGCCTGGCCGTGATGCCGACCAAGGCCCTTGTCGCCACCCGCGCGCTGCTGCGCGGCGCCCACAACACCCCGCTGGACCAGCATCTCGACGTCGAGCGCGACACCCAGTCCGCGATGGGCGCCACCCACGACTACATCGAGGGTGTGCAGGCCTTCCTGGCCAAGCGCGCACCGGTGTTCACCGGTCAATGACAGATGGCGAACCCTGCTGAGCGCGGTGCGGCGCCGGCCGCCGGCATCGACGCGGCGCAGCGTGCCGACGCGGCACATGCGCGCGCGCAGGCGGTGGGCGCTGCGATGTTCGCGGCAGACCATGCGTCGCGGGCCTTCATGCAGCTGGAGTTGCTCAGCTGCGAGCCGGGCAGCGCCCGCATGCGCTTGACGGTGCGCGACGAACTGCTCAACGGACACAAGATCTGCCACGGCGGCTTCATCTTCACGTTGGCCGACTCGACCTTTGCCTTTGCCTGCAACAGCCACGACAAGGCGACGGTGGCCGCCGGCTGCAGCATCGAATTCCTGCGTCCGGCACATCTGGGCGACGTGCTAACCTGCACCGGCCAGGAGCAGACCCTGCAAGGGCGGCACGGCATCTACGACATGCGGGTGGAGAACCAGCGCGGCGAAGTCGTCGCGATGTTCCGCGGCAAGAGTGCACAGATAGCCGGCAGCGTCTTGCCGCCGGCAGGCGACGACGCGGCGCCGGGTCATCACTGACCCGCAGCCAACCTGGCCGATAGACCCGGCGGACCCGACTCTTCCGGCCCGGCCCGGCGCGGGCGCGTCAGCCGCCGTCGCCGAGCCAGTCGCTGACGCGCTGGTTGTCGCGCACCGCCAGCCGCCAGGTGTTGACCCGCCTGGGCAGGCTCAGGCGCAGTCGCAACAGGCGGCGATCACGCGCGACCAGGGCGGTCACCGACTTTCCCGCTGCGGCATACAAGGACAACTCGTCCAGCCGCGCCAGCCGCCAGCCCTGTACCGACGCGCCACGCCCGACTTCCAGGCCCAGCCATTCGTCGCCGGCCGCGAAACCAGCCTGTTCGGCCGCACCGCCACGCAACACCATCTTGATCTGGATATGGCCGCCGGTCTCCGCCACGCGCAGCCCCAGGGCCTGCGCTGGCTGCGCCGGCTCTTCCAGCACGGCGACACCATGGCGCGCCAGCAACTCGCCCAGCGGCAGGTCGCGGGTGCTGTGCACCCAGCCGGCCAGTTCCTGCGTCCAGTCCCGGCCGGTCAACTCCTGCAGGACCGCCAGCAGGTCCTGCTCGCGCATCGGTCCACCGCGGCAGCGTGTCCACAGGCCCCGCATCACATCGTCGAGCGTAGTCGCGCCGCGGGTACGCAGGCTCAGGTCCAGGCACAAGGCCACGCATGCGCCCTTGGTGTAATAACTCACCGTGGCATTGGCGGTGTTCTCGTCCTGGCGGTAATACTTCACCCAGGCATCGAAGCTGGCCTGGGCCACGGTCTGCACCTGGCGACCCGGTGTCTGCAGCACCTGGTTGACGGTCTTGGTCAGCAGCCGCAGGTAAACCGCGTCGTCGATCAGGCCGCCGCGGCGCAGCAGCAGGTCGTCGTAATAGCTCGTGAAACCCTCGAAGAACCACAACAGGCCGGTGTAGTTTTCGCGCCCGTAGTCGAACTGCATGAACTCGACCGGACGCAGCCGCTTGATGTTCCAGGTATGGAAGTACTCATGGCTGATCAGGCCGAGCAAGGTGTTGTAGCCCTCCGGCGGGCGTGTGGTCGCGCCGACGCCGGCCAGCCGCGGCAGGTCCTTGCGCGCCGCGATCAATGCGGTGGAGTTGCGATGCTCCAGCCCGCCGTAGCCATCCTCGACCACATTGAGCATGAACACGTAGTCCTGGTGCGGCGGTTTGCCGGCACGCCCGGCGCGGCCGGACTTGCCATGCCAGAAGCGGATGATGGTCTCGCAGATTCTGCGCGTGTCGTCGAGCAGGCGCTGGCCGTCGAAACTCGGCGCCGCGCCGGCCACGACCAGGCGATGGCGCACGCCGGCGGCGACGAAATCGCCCTGCCAGAACCGCCCCATCTCGACCGGACAATCCACCAGTTCGTCATAGTCGGCCGCCTGGTAGGTGCCAAAGCCGCGCCGGTTGACCTTGACCGGCGCCATCCCGGTGGCCACCCGCCAGTCGGGCAAGCGCTTGTCCGCCACCAGTTCGAGTCGATGCGCCTGCGCCGTATGCCCGTCGACCTGCAGGAACAGGCTGGTGCCGTTGAAGAAGCCGCGCTCGCCGTCGAGCCAGGCGGCGCGCACCGAGTTGTCCAGCGCATACACCGCGTAGTCGACCACCAGTGGCGTCTCGGTGTCGCAGTCGACCTCCCAGGTATTCTTGTCGCACTGGCGCAGCGTGCAGGCGCGTCCATCCTGGCGCGCGGCCAGCTGTTGCAGGTTCTTGGAGAACTCGCGGATCAGGTAACTGCCGGGAATCCAGACCGGCAGGCGCAGGGTCTGCAGGCTGGCCGGACGCGTGATGGTCAGCGTGACCTGGAACAAGTGCGCATGCAGGTCGGCCACCGCCACCCGGTAATGCAAGGCCGCGGCGGCGGGAGGCTTGCGACCCGGCTTCATGCGCAACCCGGTGCCGGGCGAGGGTCGCGCAACATCATTTCGTGTCGTTGAGGAATTTTTCCACCTGTGCCGCGCTGATCGCGCCCGGCACCCGCGAGCCGTCGGCGAAGAACAGCGTCGGTGTGCCGCTGATCTTGTGTTTGCGGCCGAATTCGACATTGCGCGTGAGCGCCGACGCGTCGCAGGACGCCGACGCCGACAGGGACTGGTCGCGCACCATGTAGTCGAGCCAGGCCTTGCCCTGGTCCTTGGCGCACCAGATCTTGCGTGATTTTTCCAGCGAATCCGCACCCAGGATCGGGTACAGGAACATGTGGATCGTGACGTTGTCGACCTTCTGCAGGTCACGCTCGAAACGTTTGCAATAACCGCAGTTCGGATCCTCGAACACCGCCAGCTTGCGCTTGCCGTTGCCACGCACGATGGTGAATGCGTCCTTGATCGGCAAGGCGTCGAAACTGATCGCAGACAACTTCTCGACCCGCTCCTCGGTCAGGTTGCGTCGCGCGCGGGTGTCGATCAGGTTGCCCTGGATCAGGTAGTTGCCTTCGGCATCGGTGTACAGGATGTCGGTACCGTTCACCCGGATCTCGTACAGGCCGGGGATCGGGGTCTTGCTGACCTCGTCGATGGCCTGCAACTGCGGCAGCCGCTCGGCCAGGTTCTTGCGGATCGTAGCTTCCTGGGCCAGGGCCGGCAGCGCGGCGGCGGCCAGGACCACGGCCAGCAGGCGGTTGAAGAATGTCATGCAATCGATCCGTTCATGGATGGGGGGCCGGTGGCCGGTTGGAAATCGGTGCTGCGGGATCCAGGCCCATGGCCTGGCGCGCCACCCAGGTCTTGAGCAGACCACTGGCGTCGAAACTCCTCAAACCCCAGTTTCGCACGCTTTGCCAGGCACCTCCGGAGCGCCCGAACAACTGTTGCAGGCCATCGGTGGCGCTTGTCATCAGCGCCACTTCCGACTTGCGCGCGCGCTCGTAGCGGCGCAACATCTTCGGGTCGTCGACGGCGCGCCAATAGTCGCGGCCGTGGATCTCCTGGGCCAGCAACTGGGCGTCGGCCAGGCCCAGGTTGAGCCCCTGCCCGGCCAGCGGGTGTACCGCATGCGCCGCGTCGCCGGCCAGCACCCATGAACG
>JBFJZP010000307.1:0-4576 GCA_041622095.1 Burkholderiaceae bacterium
CCACCGGTGCCGGGGATGTTTTCCATGCCGCACTGACACTGGCCCTGGCGCGCGCACAAGCGGTGCCGGCGGCATTCGCCTACGCCAGCGCCGCGGCGGCGATCAAATGCACCCGCGCTGGCGGTGTCCGTGGTGCACCTCTTGCGCAGGAAGTGGAAGACTTCCTGCGCCTGCATGACCTGGTCCATTCATCACCGGTGCAGGAATTGCCATGATCTTTCCCCCCTGTGCCGATGGCATCCGGCTGGGCCTTGGCGGTGCACCGCTGGGCAATCTCTTCACGGTGATCGACGACGACGCGGCGCAGGCACTGCTGCAATCGGCCTGGGACTCGGGTTGCCGCAGCTTCGACACCGCACCGCATTACGGCAACGGCCTGAGCGAACACCGCATCGGCCAGGCACTGCGCAAGATGCCGCGCGCGGCGTTCATGTTGTCGACCAAGGTCGGGCGCCTGCTGCGCCCTGACGCGCGAGCCCTGCGTGACCAGAACGGGTATGTCGACGTGTTGCCGTTCAACCAGGCCTGGGACTATTCCGCCACCGGCGTGCGGCGCAGCATCGAAGACAGCCTGCAGCGACTGGGCATGGCATCGATAGACGTCGCCTACGTCCATGACTGCGATGCCACGACGCATGACGCGGACTATCCCCGGGTATTGCGCCAGGTGGTGGAGGAGGCTTTGCCGGAATTGCGTCGCCTGCAGCGCGACGGCCTGATCCGGCATGTCGGCCTGGGCGTCAACGACGTGCAGGTCTGCCTGGATGTGCTGGCACAGGCCGAACTCGACTGCCTGATGCTGGCCGGGCGCTACACGCTGGTCGACCATTCGGCGCTGGCGCAGTTGTTGCCATTGTGCGTGTCGCGCGGCGTGCGCATCGCACTGGGCGGTGCTTTCAACTCGGGCATCCTGGCCACTGGTGTGCGCGGCGCAACGCAGGATACGGTGCGCTTCAACTATGCCGCCGCGCCGCAGGCATGGATCGACCGTGTCGGCGCGGTGGAGGACGTGTGTACACACCATGGCATACCGCTGCGCGCCGCGGCATTGCAGTTCGTGCTGGCCCACCCGGCGGTGGAAATCGTCATGATCGGCGCACAGCAGACCGCACATTGGGACGACGCACGGGCCATGCTGGGCCGACCGGTTCCGCCGCAGTTCTGGCACGACCTGCGCGCCCGGCAGCTGCTGCCCGACGCAGCGCCGACGCCGGCGGATCGGCCCGGGACACACGGATAACCCGGCCATCTCGACGCCCCTGCTAGCCTACAAAGACACGAACGCCATGATCGACGCGCATTTCCACATCTGGCAACTGGCCCGTGGCGACTATGGCTGGTTGACACCGGCCTTGGGCGCGATCCACCGGGACATCGGCCTGGACGACTGGCGCGCGGTGAGCCGGCCCGCCGGTATTGCAGCCGGCATCCTGGTGCAGGCCGCACCGACCGAAGCCGAGACCCGGTTCCTGCTGCAGCAGGCCGACACCGCTGCCGACGTGGTCGGTGTCGTCGGTTGGGTCGACATGCCGGCCACCGATGCACCGCAGCGGATCGCGGCGCTGGCGCGCCATCCGAAACTCAAGGGCTTGCGACCGATGCTGCAGGACATTGCAGATCCGGACTGGATATTGCAGCCGGCACTGGCGTCGGCGTTCAAGGCCATGTGTGATGCCGACCTGGTATTCGACGCGCTGATCAAGCCGGTGCACCTGCCGCGCATCGCCCGACTGGCACAGCGTTATCCGGCATTGCGCATCGTTGTCGACCATGGCGCCAAGCCGGCCATCGCCACCGGTCAATGGACCGAATGGGCCGACGCATTGGCACGACTCGCGCAAGAGCCGCAGGTGGCCTGCAAGATGTCCGGCCTGTGGAACGAAGCGGCGCCACAGGCGCCACTGGAGAAACTGGAACGGTATGCGCGCCATCTGCTGGCGTGTTTCAGCCCGGCGCGCACCTTGTGGGGCAGCGACTGGCCGGTACTCGAGCGTGCCGGCGACTATGCCGCCTGGCACGCTGCGGCAATGCGCTGGGTCGATGCGCCAGCCCATGCGCAGGTGTTCGGCGGCGTCGCCAAAAAGGTATACCGGCTGTAGCCCGATTCGATTTTTCCGGCCACTGCCGGGCCCGGAATTGGTAGGATGACGGCTGACCGACAAGGACACCCCATGAACGCTCCCCTGCACAAGGAAATGCCCTCATCCGCCCTGCTCGACGACGCACAGGCGCTGGCCCATGCCAGTGCGCAATGGGATGCCGACATCGTCGGTCAGTTGCAGGACTACATCCGTATCCCGGCCAAGTCGCCCGGTTTCGACGCGCAGTGGGCAGACCATGGCCATCTGGAAACGGTGGTCCGCAATGCGGCAAGCTGGGTCGAGGCACAGAAGGTCGACGGGTTGCGGCTGGAAGTGGTGCGATTGGAAGGTCGCACGCCGCTGCTGTTCTTCGAACTCGACGCCACCCGCGCCGACAGCAGCCAGACGGTTCTGATGTACGGCCACCTGGACAAGCAGCCGGAGTTCACCGGCTGGCGCAATGACCTCGGCCCCTGGACCCCGCATCTCGAAGACGGGCGACTGTACGGACGGGGTGGCGCCGACGACGGTTATGCGGTCTATGCCAGCATCGCGGCAGTGCAGGCGATCAAGGCGCAAGGCGTGCCGCATCCACGCATCGTCGGCCTGATCGAAACCTGCGAGGAAAGTGGCTCACACGACCTGCTTCCGTATGTGGACGCCTTGCGTACACGACTCGGCGATGTGGCACTGGTGGTCTGCCTGGACTCCGGCGCCGGCAACTACGACCAGCTATGGCTGACCACCAGCCTGCGCGGCATGGCCAGCGGCACACTCAAGGTCGAGGTGCTGACCGAAGGCATCCATTCCGGCGATGCATCCGGCCTGGTGCCGTCGAGTTTCCGCATCATGCGCCAGGTGCTGGACCGGCTCGAGGACAGCGCGACCGGTCGCCTGCTGCCTGCCAGTTTCCACTGCGCCGTGCCGCCGGACCGCTTGGCGCAGGCGCAGGCGACCGCCGCCATCCTCGGCGACGAAGTCACACGCCGTTTTCCATGGGCCCACTATGACTGCGAAGGCTCGCGCACCTTCGTGCTGCCGACCACCAACGACCCGGTGCAGGCGCTGATCAATCGCACCTGGACGCCGACACTCAGTGTCACCGGCGCCGAGGGCTTCCCGGCGCTGGCCGACGCCGGCAATGTGCTGCGACCCTACACCGCATTCAAGCTCAGCCTGCGGCTGCCGCCTCTGATCGATGCGGCCCAGGCGGTGCAGGAGATGAAAACCTTGCTCGAAGACAACGCGCCTTACCAGGCCCGGGTCACCTTCGAGAGCAACGGCGGCGCCAGCGGCTGGAATGCGCCGGCGATGGTGCCCTGGTTCGAACAGGCCTTGCACGCAGCCTCGCGGGCCCACTTCGGCGCCGATTGCGGCTACATCGGCCAAGGCGGCACGATTCCGCTGATGAACATGCTCGAACGCGGCTTTCCCAAGGCCCAGATGATGGTTTGCGGCGTGCTCGGCCCGCGCAGCAATGCCCATGGCCCGAATGAGTTCCTGCATGTTCCATTTGCCAAGAAGCTGACGGCGGCTGTTGCCAGGGTGATCACCAGCCTGCCATGACCGGCGTCGGCGCCTCGCCCCGGACGGCAAGCCATGCCTGATATCAGCTTCAGCCCGCTGACCGCGCGCGACGGCACCAATCTGGTGGTCATGGACTGGCCACTGGACAAGGGCCCGGTGCGTGGCGTGGTGCTGATCGTGCACGGTCTGGGCGAACATGCCTGGCGCTACGATGCGCTGGCGCTGCGCCTGAACAGCTGGGGTTTTGCGGTACGGGCCTACGACCAGTACGGGCATGGTGAATCGATGGGCCAGCGCGGTGCCTTGCCCGATGGCGACCGTCTGCTGCAGGACCTGGCCGAGGTGGTGGACGAGTCCCGCGCGCGCATGCACGACCAGACGCCGCTGATTGTTCTCGGCCACAGCATGGGCGGCCTGGTGGCGGCCCGTTTCGTGGCACTGGGCATGCGCAGGCTCGAGGGCCTGGTGTTGTCGTCGCCGGCGCTCGACCCGGGCCTGGGGCTGTTCCAGAAGCTGCTGCTGGCGGTGTTGCCGCCGCTGCTGCCCGACCTGCGGGTGGGCAACGGACTGAACCCGGACTTCATCTCGCACGACCCGCAGGTGGTGGCGCGCTACAAGGCCGACCCGCTGGTCCACGACCGGATTTCGGCGCGGCTGGCGGCATTCATCGCACACGGCGGACCGGCGACGGTTGCGCAGGCGTCCAACTGGACCCTGCCCACCTTGCTGCTTTATGCCGGCGCCGACAAGCTGGTGAATCCGGCCGGCAGCCGCGCATTTGCCGATGCGGCATCGCCGTCCGTGGTCACCGCGGAGTGCTTCGACAAGCTCTACCACGAGATCTTCAACGAAGCCGAGCCGGCACGCGAGCAGGTGCTGGCCCGGCTCAAGGCCTGGCTCGACGCCCGTTTCTGATTGCGGACAAGCCGCTCAGCGTTTGCCGAGCAGCCCGCCGAGCGTGCCCATCA
>JBFJZP010000308.1:0-4542 GCA_041622095.1 Burkholderiaceae bacterium
CCAGCGCGGTCGCGGTCTCCATGCTGAGTTCCAGCGGCTCGAGTTCCTCGCGGATCTCGGCACAGATACGTACCAGATCCGAACGCGCCGCCTGCATGTTGCGCTGGCAAAAAGCCAGCTGCATGCCGACAGACACCTGGTCCGCAATCGCGATGCCACGCCGCGCCGGGTCCAGCCCGATGATGTGGCGCACGATCACATCGTTGCCAAAGCTGCCGGCCCGGCCCATGGCCTGGGCGCCATCCGCGTCGCCGGTATCGACCAGCCCGACCAGGGTCTGGCGGATCGCCGCCAGGGCCTGCTGCGGCTGCTCGAGCGACACCCCGAGTTCAGCGAGCAATATGTCCAGCGCCGGCTTGCCGTCGATCTGCACCACCAGGTTCTGCTCGGCCTGCGTCACTGTGCGAAAGCCGGAAACCGGCCGGCAACCCTGGGTCACCCGCGACACCAGGCCGACATCGGGACCGAACGCGACTCCGCTGAGTCCACCACTGAAAACGCCCCGCGCCGCGCCTTGGCCCCGCATGTAGCCGTCGCCCGCGGCGGCGAACTGCACCGTCTGCGTGCGACTGGCCGACAAGCCGCCGAACAGGTAACCGGATGTGGTCCGTGTTGCCAGCTCCTGCACCAGCTCGGCCAGATCCGGCGTGGCGGGATCGGCATGGACCAGCGCGGAATAGGCCTCGAAACCCTGGCTCAATGGCGCCACGCCGGAAAACACCCGGTACTGGTCGCCCGGCAATTCGCACAACATGACGGCCATGGCCGGCTCGTCGAAGTACTCGACGTTGTTCGCCGACACGCCGACTCCGACGGTACCGGACCAGTCGGTCACATCCGGCAATTCCGCGCTGAGATGGTCGAGGATGTCCTGCGCCTTGCCGGCATAGTGGTCGGTGATGTAGAGCAGCGCCAGCGTGGGCGCACGCGCATAACCCGGCAGCGCCATCTGGGCCCGCAACTGCGCCAGCACCAGGCCGGCCGCCATGGCCCAGTCCGGATGGGTGGCGTGGCCATGGGGAAACAAGGCCATCAGTCCAACCCCCACCCGGGCTGCGAGCCGTATTGGCACTGGTTCAAGACGATGTCCCCTTGCGGCTGCGGGAGGCGGACTTGGTCGACGCCTTGCGCTTGCGCGGCGCACTGGCCTTGCGCCCGGCCTTGACCGCTTCCTTGGCCAGGCCGGTGGACATGTTGCGCGTGGCATCGAGCGCCGTCTTGCGGGTCGCCTCCTGCATGGCCCCGGCGGCAATCTGCTGGAACTGCTGCGTCAGCGATCCCCACAACTGCAGCGGATCGATCAGCGACGCCGGCGCATCGGCCTTCTTCGCCTTGCCACCGGCCGCCTTGCGGGCCGCGCCTCCCACCGCGGACGCGGCGTCGGACACCGTCCTGGCGGTGCTGCTGGCGCGCTCACTGGCCATCTCCACGCCACTGGCCACCGAATCCGCCGCCTTGAGCTTGAACGCATTGGCCACGTCGCCGATGTTGAAGTTCATGCCCTTGAGCGTGGCCAGCGTCATTTTCTGGACCTCCAGCGCCTGGATGGTGGCGCCGAGCGCGCGCGAGTTCTGTTCCAGCCAGAAATGCACCGCGCGGAGTTCCTCGATACGTTTCTCGAGCTCCTCCACGTTCAGTGACGGTGAAACCCAATTCGCCAGGTTGGGGATCTGCGGAATCGACTGGCCGGCACCCTTGGCCAGGTTCTGCAAAAAGTCGAACCCCGGCACGAACTTGCCGAAACCCATGCCATCTGTGTCGCTCATGCTTGCTCCAAACTGTTGGGCCACGATCGGCCTGCACACAGCTTACCCCAACAAGCCCGCGCTGGCGACCCGCACCGACCCGCAGCGACGGGCCGGGCGGCGCCCCCGTCAAAGGCTCAGTGCTTGTGCATCGTGGCGGACACCGCCACCGGCAACTGGAGCTCGACCCGACTCTCGACACCCTTGGCGTCCTTGAACACCAGCGTCAGCGGAACCGTGCTGCCCTTGGGCAAGGCGGCCTTGAGGTCCATCAGCATCACATGGTGTCCACCCGACTTGAGCTCCAGCGTCTTGCCGGCGGCGATATCCAGGCCGCCCTCGACCGCCCGCATGCGCATGACACCGCCGTCCATCTTCATCTCATGGACTTCCGCCACACCGGCGACCGGGCTGGCAACCTGAACCAGGCGGATGTTTTCCTTGGCGGTGATGGCCATGAAGGCGCCGGTCGCGGTTTGCCCCTGCACCGAGGCACGGACCCAGGCGTCCTTGACGGTGACAGGTTGCGCGATGGCGGAGGTTGCGATGCCGGCCAGCAAAGCGACGCTGGCAATCCAGTGAATGGGTTTCATGATGTTTCTTTCCTTTTGGGTGAATGGTATGGATTCCTGTCCGTGGCCTGGTGCCTCCTTGCCACGGAGCCGGGGTCAATGTGAATGGGCCTTGCCGGTGCCGATGACGTCGAGTTGTGCCGCCGGTGACTTCAGGTCATGGACCGCCTGGCCCGGCGCCGGAATCTCGACCCACGGGTTGCAGACCTGCGCGCAGGTCTGCACCACCTTGAACCTCATCGAACCGCCTTGCGCCGGCAGGCCGCTGCGGAACACGAACTCGTCGAAATGTGCATCCGCCAACCAGTGCGCCGCCGACACGGCGGTCCAGACGATCTCCGACACATCCTCGTCGACCTGGTGGCCGTGGTCGTCATACGGCAGTGCCGGCCAACGCGGCGGATTCGCCCTGGCTGACATGGGCAAACTACGACGAAAAAGCCAAGGTCAGGCCGACGGCTGCGGCCACTTGCAACAAACGCATGAAAACTCCTGGAGACGAAAAACAAGCGCGCCGCAGCCGGGATCGGCAGGCGGACGCGTCGGCAACGAAAACTCAGGAGAACGCGGGGGGGCCACGCGCCGGCAGCGGCGGTGCGGAACGGGAAGCTAGGGGAGTCGATTCCGGCGCCGGCAATGGCGCCTGCGCGATCACTGGCGACGAGGACAGCCGCTGCGGCGCCGGTGGCGGCGCACCGGCCAGCCAGCACAACGGGCACTCGACCGTAGGGCTGCCGGCCTGCGCCGCGCCATCCGCGTCGACACTCACGAGCTTGACAACACCGGATGCGGAGCACACCATGTGCCATGACTGCGGCTTGATCAGTGGCGACGCCACTGCAATGCCGAGCGCCAGCACGAACCAGGCCAGCACCAGGCGGGCAAGGTTACGGGTCGGGCGCGCGGCGTTCATGCCCGGCATTATCCCCGAAGGCTGGGCGAGAACCGTTTGAAGGATTCTTGCGCCGCCACCCTCTTCAATTGACCGGAATCAGGACATCGGCGGCGAATGCGTCGCATGATGGGCTTGCGTCATCCAGTGAGACAGACCATGAATCCACAACAAATGCAAACGTTCAAACAACAGCTTCAAAGCGAACGCAAGGCCTTGCTCGAACAACGCGCGCGGCTGCGTGGCGGCGAGGTCGACCGGACCGAAGCCTCGCAGGAACACTTCGGCCATGTCGAGGACTCACGGGCCCAGGCGGCATCCGAGCGCGAGATGGAGTTCGCGATGGACGAACATGAAACCGCGGCGATCCGCGCGATCGACCTGGCGCTGGGCCGCATCGAATCCGGCGTGTACGGCGAATGCATCGATTGCGGCACCGACATCCCGCTGGCACGCTTGCAGGCCTCGCCGCAATCGCTGCGTTGCATCCAGTGCCAGGAAAAACACGAGCTGGCCGAACCGGCGACCTGACCGTGCAAGCGGCACGGACCACCCGCGGGCGGGTCAGCGCGACTCGACCACCGTCTGGTCGATCGCACCGAAGATGCTCTGCCCGTCCAGTCCCTTCATCTCGATGCGGATCGTGTCGCCGTATTTCATGAACCCGGTCGAGGGTTTGCCATCCTGGATGGTTTCGATCGCACGTTTCTCCGCAATGCAGCTGTAACCCTTGGGCCAGTCCATCCGTCCCTTGGATTCGACACCCTTGTTGCTGACGGTGCCGCTGCCGATGATGGAGCCGGCCCGCACATTGCGGGTCTTGCACAGGTGCGCGATCAGCTGGCCGAAATGGAATGTCATCTCCGGGCCGGCCTCGCACATGCCGACGCGCCGGCCGTTCCAGGTCGATTGCAGCGTCAGGTTGACGCGGCCCTTGTCCCAGGCAGTGCCGAGTTCATCCGGGGTCACCGCCACCGGGCTGAATGCGGTGGCAGGCTTGCTTTGCAGGAAGCCGAAACCCTTGGCCAGTTCACCCGGCACCAGCTTGCGCAGGCTGACATCATTGGCCAGCATCAGCAGGCGAATGCCATCGAGCGCGCGCTGCGGCGATGCGCCCATCGGTACGTCGGCGGTGATCACCGCGATTTCCGCCTCGAAATCGATGCCGAAGTCCTCCGACAGGCAGACCAGGTCATCACAAGCGCCGCTGAAATCGTCGCTGCCACCCTGGTACATCAGCGGATCGGCATAGAAACTCTCCGGCACCTTGGTGTCACGCGCGGCGCGTACCAGTTCGACATGGTTCAGATAAGCCGAGCCGTCGGCCCACTGG
>JBFJZP010000309.1:0-4539 GCA_041622095.1 Burkholderiaceae bacterium
CTCGGGCGCCTGGCCGCCTGCTTCCTGGATTCGATGGCCACGCTGGGCCTGCCCTCGTTCGGCTACGGCATCCGGTACGAGTACGGCATGTTTGCGCAGGAGATCCAGGACGGCCACCAGATGGAGTACCCGGACCCCTGGCTCAAGGACGGCACACCGTGGGAATTCCCGCGCATGGAGATCAACTACCCGGTGCGATTCGGCGGCTGGGTCGAACACAACGGCAAGGCGGTGAGCTGGCGCCATGCTGCCGAGGTCGTGGCCAAGGCCTACGACATGGTGATTCCGGGCCACGGCAACCGCAAGGTCAGCACCTTGCGGCTGTGGAAAGCGGCGGCGCCGGAACATATCGACCTGGGCGCCTTCAACACCGGCGACTATGCCCGGGCCGCCGGCGCCAAGAATGAATACGAAAACATATCCTGGGTGCTGTACCCGAACGACAGCACGCCGGCCGGTCGCGAATTGCGCCTGAAGCAGGAGTATTTCTTCGTCGCCGCGTCGATCCAGGACATGGTGGCCCGCCATCTGCAGGAAAACCCGTCGCTGGACAACCTGGCCGACAAGCTGGCAATCCACCTCAACGACACCCACCCGGCGATCGGCGTGGCCGAACTGATGCGGGTGTTGTGCGACGAAAACGGCATGGAATGGGCCAGGGCCTGGGACATCTGCCGCCGAACCTTCTCGTACACCAACCACACGCTGATGCCCGAGGCGCTGGAGACCTGGTCGGTGGCGCTGATGCAGCATGTGTTGCCGCGTCACCTGGAGATCATCTTCCTGATCAACAAGGAGTTTCTCGAACAGGCCGCACGCCACCGGCCGGGCGACAACGGCTTCCTGGAACGCCTGTCGCTGATCGATGAACACGGCGAGCGTCGCGTGCGCATGGCGCATCTGTCGATTGTCGGCAGCCACAAGGTCAACGGCGTCTCGCAACTGCATTCGGACCTGCTGGTGCAGACGATTTTTTCCGATTTCGCCAGCATCTGGCCGGAGCGTTTCACCAACATGACCAACGGCGTGACACCACGGCGCTGGTTGTCGGAAGCGAACCCCGGCCTTTCCGCACTGCTCGACACGACGCTGGGCAAGCAGTGGCGTCTCGACCTGGACCGGCTCAAGGGCTTGCGCGAACATGCGAACGACGCCGAGTTCCAGCAGAAGTTCGCCGCCGTCAAACGCGCCAACAAGGAGCGGCTGGCCCGCACCATCGAGGAGACGACCGGCATCATCGTCAGCCCGGACAGCCTGTTCGACGTGCAGGTCAAGCGCATCCACGAATACAAGCGCCAACTGCTCAACCTGCTGCATGTGGTGACGCGTTACCTGGCCATCCTGGCCCAGCCGGACGCCGACTGGGTGCCGCGCACCGTGATTTTTGCCGGCAAGGCGGCGTCCTCGTACCACATGGCCAAGACCATCATCCGGCTGATCCACGACGTGGCGGAGGTGGTGAACAAGGACCCGCGCATCAAGGACCGGCTCAAGCTGGTGTTCATACCGAACTACGGCGTCTCGGTGGCCGAGGTCATCATGCCGGGCGCCGACCTGTCGGAGCAGATCTCCACCGCCGGCACCGAGGCATCGGGTACCGGCAACATGAAGCTGGCACTCAATGGCGCGCTGACGATCGGCACCGACGACGGCGCCAACATCGAGATCCGGCAGAACGTCGGCGACGACAACATCTTCATCTTCGGCCTGGGCACCAGCGAAGTGCAGGCCCTGCGCCAGCGTGGCTACCATCCGATGGGGTACTACGAAAAGCTGCCTGCGCTGCGCACCGCGCTCGACGCGATCGCCGGCGACATGTTCTCGCCGCATGAGCCGGGCCGGTACAGCCCGCTGGTCGACAGCCTGCTCTGGCGGGGCGATCATTACATGCTGCTGGCCGATTTCGGCTCCTACATCGCCGCGCAGTCGCGTGTCGATGCGCTTTACAAGGACCCGAAGCAATGGTGGGCGCGCGCCATCATCAATGTGGCCGGCATGGGCCCGTTCTCGTCCGACCGCACGATACGCGAATACGCGCAGAAGATCTGGCGCGTCGCCCCGCTACCGGACTGAGTGGCGATGCCAGGTTCCAATGCCGGCGCCGGTCTGTCACCCGGCCTTCCCGCACCGCTGGGTGCCCACTGGGACGGGCATGGCGTGAACTTCGCCGTGGTGTCGGGCAGCGCCGATGCGATCGACTTGTGCCTGTTCGACGCCGGCGGCCGGCGCGAAACCACGCGCCTGGCCCTGCACCGTTCCGGGCCGGACCTGTGGCATGGCTACCTGCCGGACGCCGGACCCGGGCTGGTCTACGGGCTGCGCGCGCAGGGCCGCTGGGCGCCATCGCAAGGCCTGCGGTTCAATTCCAGCAAGTTGCTGCTCGATCCCTACGCGCGCGAGATCGTCGGACAGTTCCAGTGGCGCGATCCGCATTTCGGCCACCAGCCGGACAACCCGGCTTTGGCCGACACGCGGGACAATGGCCCGGTCGCACTCAAGTCCCGGGTGATCGATCCGGCTTATGACTGGGGTGACGATGCCGCGCCCCGGATTGCGGCTGCCGACACCGTGTTGTACGAACTGCATGTGCGCGGTTTCTCGCGCTGCAACAACGCGATCGAGCCGGCCCTGCGCGGCAGTTTTGCCGGACTGGCGCATCCGGCTTCGCTGGCGCATCTGCAGGCCCTGGGCGTCACCGCGGTCAGCCTGATGCCGGTGCATTACGCGCTGGACGAGCAGCGGCTGGCGGCACAAGGCCTGCGCAACTACTGGGGCTACAACACGCTCGGCTTCTTCTGCCCCGACCCGCGCCTGGCCAGCCTGCACGCTGGCGTGTCGCCGCGCGACGAGTTCCGCGCCATGGTGCGGGCCTTGCACAAGGCCGGCATCGAGGTGATCCTGGACGTGGTGTTCAACCACACTGCCGAGACCGGCGAAGACGGCCCGACGATCAGCTTTCGCGGCCTGGACAACACCGGTTACTACCGACTGCCGGACGACAACCCGGCGCATTACGACAACTACAGCGGCTGCGGCAATACGCTGGACATCCGGCGTACGCAGGTGCTGCGCCTGGTCATGGACAGCCTGCGCTACTGGGTGCAGGAGATGCATGTCGACGGCTTTCGCTTCGACCTGGCGCCGGTGCTGGGCCGCACCCGCCGTGGCTTTGAACGCGACAGCGCATTTTTCATGGCGCTGGCGCAAGACCCGGTCCTGTGCAGCGTCAAACTGATCGCCGAACCCTGGGACCTCGGGCCTGGTGGCTACCAGAGCGGCGGTTTCCCGCCGGGCTGGATGGAGTGGAACGACCGCTTCCGCGACGACATGCGCCGGTTCTGGCTCGGCTGGCACCAACAGCCCGGCAACGGCCATGAATATGGCACGCGGGGCCGGTTTGCGCTGCGGCTGTCAGGTTCCAGCGACCTGTTCCAGGCCCAGGGCCGGCCGCCCGCCGAATCGATCAACTACATCGTGTCGCACGACGGGTTCACCTTGCGCGACCTGGTCAGCTACAACAAGCGGCACAACCTGGCCAATGGCGAGGACAACCGGGACGGCCACGCCGAGTCGCTGAGCTTCAATTGCGGCTTCGAAGGGCCGACCGAGGATGCCGGCATCCTCGCGCTGCGTGCCAAGCTGCAACGGGCATTGCTGGCATGTACCGTGTTGAGCCAGGGCACGCCGATGGTCTGCGCCGGCGCCGAAATCGGCCATAGCCAGGGTGGCAACAACAACCCGTACAACCAGGACAACGCGACCACCTGGCTGGACTGGGCGAGCGCCGATACCGACCTGGCGGCGTTCACCACCCGCGTACTGGCATTGCGGCGCGCGGCAGGGCCGTTCGGGCCCGACTGGTACAGCGGCCAGAACGACCCGCTCGGCATGTGCGATCTGTGCTGGATGCGCTCCGACGGCCAGCCCATGACACGGGACGACTGGCATGACGCCGACGCCCGTACGCTGGCCTGCCTGATCGGACGGCCCGGCCGCGCCCAGGCGCCGCTGCTGCTGCTGTTCAATGCCGAAGCCATGGCGCAGACTTTCCACCTGCCGGGCGGGGTCTGGCAAAGCCTGCTCGACACCGCCGATCCACGTGGCGTCGGATCCTGGCACGGGCAAGGCGATGCCGACCTTGCGCTCGCCCCGCACAGCATGCAATTGCTGGCAGCCGCCGGCGCCAGGGTGACGCTCCCGGCTTGACGCCGTCCGTCAGCCGGCCGGCTTGCGACGCGGCAAACGATCGACGTCCGGTCCGCGCCGCCGCTCCAACGCCACCCTGCGGGCCTGCGGGCCGACCGGCAGCTGTTCTGCCACGAACCAGACCGCAGCCCCGACCCACAATTGCTCGAACGGCAGTTGCGCCATGCAAAAGCGGCTGAAATAGTAGTCGCTCCGGTCGGGGGTGCGGATGAAGCCGAATCCACCCATGCGGTCGATTTGCGCCACTTCGCCATGCAGGCTCCTGGCGCCTGCGGCGGTTTCGTCCAGTGCGGGATGGCTGGCAGGGGCCAGCTGCCGGCTCAGGCGTTCGAA
>JBFJZP010000310.1:0-4535 GCA_041622095.1 Burkholderiaceae bacterium
GATCGGTCCTCACGCTGGCGCAACGCGCGGGTGCGGGTGGCGTCGCGACAGGTTGCGGGATCATTGTCTGGTGTTGTTTGCACATGTGTCTGGGCCCGCGCACCGCCGGACGGTAGGCGAGGGCTGCCCGGGAAGGCCCGACGCCGGGTGGCATCTGTCGTGTCCGGCGGCAGAAGACGATGGTGACCGATGTGAAGAATTCTGCATTCGGACAAACGCTTAGAATATATTTTCTATTTTTCTATCGCAGGGGTTTGCACCACGTGACCGCATCGCCTGAAACCAGTCCCGAGTCGAAGACCGCGTCCAACCCGGCGGCCGAAATGCTGCTGGCCGACATCGGCGACGCATACGCATCCTTGAGCCGGCAACTCAAGCAGATCGCCCGCTACGTCGAGCAACACCGCGACCATATCGGGCTGGACCGGATCCAGGACGTGGCGCAACGCTGCGAAGTGCAGCCGTCGGCGGTGATCCGGTTTGCCAAGCGCTTCGGATTCAGCGGCTATTCCGAGATGCAGAAGATCTTTCGCGATGGCATCGCACAGCAGATCGCGCCGAGCCGCAACTACCAGGTCCGGATCCGGCGCGTGATCGAGCAGGCGCAGGGCCGACTGAGCAGCGCCGACATCGCCGACGAGTTCATCGGTGGCAGCATTGCCGGCATGCAGGAATTCAAGCGCGACCTGCACAGCTCGGTGTTCGACGACGCGGTGGCCTTGCTGGCCGATACGCAGTCGGTCTGGGTGGTCGGTTGCCGCCGTTCCTTTGCGGTTGCTGCCTATCTGACCTATGCCTTGCAACATACCGACAAGCGGGTCGAACTGCTGTCCGGCCTGGGGTCGATGTACGAGGGCCACCTGCGGGGTGTGCGGCCCGGCGACGTGATCGTCGTGGTCAGCTACACGCCGTATGCGCAGGAGTCGCTGGAGTGCGCGCGGGTAGCGGTCTCCCGCGGTGCGCGCCTGATCGCCATCACCGACAGCCAGATGAGCCCGCTGGCCTCGATGGCAGCGGCCACGCTGGTGGTGCATGAAAGCAGCACTTTCGGATTTCGGTCGCTGACCAACACCATGTGCCTGGCACAAAGCCTGTTCATCGCGCTGGCTTATCGCACCGAGCTGACCTCTATCCCTGTCGATGCGGCGACGGCGGCCGAGAGATAGTCCATGCTTTCGCGCAACCGGCGTTCGATGTCGGTGGCGCCGGTGATCGCGTCGGCGAATGGCTCGAACGACACCCAGCCGCTGTAACCATCGGCGAGCAGTTGGCGCAGTTGTGCCAGGTTGCCGAGCCGGTCGTTTGCGTCGACCAGGCCTCGGTGCGGGTCGCGCAACTGCGCCAGCGCCAGGTCGGCAGCGTCGACGCCCGATATGTGGACCAGGCCGGTCGCATCGGCAAAGCATTCGCGCTCGTCTGCCAGATGGTGGTGGAAGGTGTCGTGCAGCAGCGCAAACGGTGCCTGCGGGCCGAGCGCTTCGATCGCGCGCAGCGCCTGGCTCTTGCGCCGCAGCGCGGATTCCTCGAAACCCAGCGGCTCGATCAGCCCGATCAGTCCGTGGCCGCGGAGTACCGGTTGCAGGCCATGCAAGGCATGCACCAGATCGTCGTGTCGCTGGCGCGGATTGCGATCGTCGTGCCGGCTGTTCGTGGGGCATAACACCAGCGCCTGTGCGCCGCATTCGGCGCTGTAGCGCGCCAGCGCCGACGCTTCGCCCAGGCGTGCGGCGGTGAGCTGGTCGAACTGCTGCAAGGCATTGATGGCGCGAATACTCAGGCCATGGTCGGCGGCGATGGCACCGATGGTGCGTGCCGGCGTGCCGTCGCGAGTTTCAACCGTGGCCAGGTCGTTGCGCAATTCGATCGCGTCGACGCCCAGGCGTTGCGCCATGGCGGCGAATGCGACAAACGGCATCCGCGATGCACAGATGCGGTTGAGGGCGAAGCGGATCGTCGGCGCCATGGGTGAACTCCTGCTGCGGTTTCGGCACAATGCCGAATTCGGAATAAAAATTCTATCGATGTTTGTGGTGGAAATATCGTTTCGAAGCCGGTCGGTCCGCGATATAGTGCGCTGGCGCGCGGTTTTGGCCGTGCCGGGCCACGGCCATGCCGACAGCCCTGCAGAGTTGCTGGCCACCCACTCGATGCGCCGCGCAAGCTGGAGACACAATGAAAAACGTCGCGATTTTTGGTGCTGGCCGGATCGGCCAGATTCATGCAGCCAATCTGGCTGCGCTGGCGGGTGTGCGGCTCAAGTACGTGTCGGACCCGGTGGCAGCCGCAGCGTACGCGTTGGCCGGGCGGCTCGGCGCCACGGTTGCCGATGTCGAGCAGGTACTGGCCGATCCGCAGATCGATGCGGTCGTCATCGCATCGTCCACCGACACCCACAACGACCTGCTGAGTCGGGCCGCGGCGGCGCGCAAGCACATCTTCTGCGAGAAGCCGATCGACTTGTCACTGGCGCGGGTACGGGCCTGTGCCGATGCGGTGCAGGCTGCCGGTGTGGCCTGCATGATCGGTTTTCAGCGCCGCTTCGATCCCACTTTCAGTGAGGCGCGTGCGCGGCTGGACCGGGGCGAGATCGGCAATCCGGAGATGCTGGTCGTGACCAGCCGCGATCCTGGTGCGCCACCGGTCGAATACATCAAGGCCTCCGGCGGGATCTTCCGGGACATGTTGATCCATGACTTCGACATCTTTCGCTGGATCCTGTGTGTCGATGGCGATACCGCGCAGTGGCTCAGCGCCACCGGCTCGGTGTTGACCGATCCGGCGATCGCGGCCGCTGGCGACATGGACTGCACCGCAGTGACGATCCGCACGCGCAAGGGACGCCTGTGCCAGATCAACACCATCCGTCGCTCGGCATACGGATACGACCAGCGCTTCGAGGTGCTGGGTTCGCAGGGCATGCTGCAGTGTGGCAATCACCGGCCCAGCGAAGTCGCGCAATGGGACACCAACGGCATCCGCGGCGACAAGCCGGAAAACTTCTTCCTGCAGCGTTATGCGGCGGCGTATCGGCTGGAGATCGCGCATTTCTTCGAGTGCCTGCAATCCGGTGCGGCCTTTCGCACCACGGTGGCCGATGGCCTGGCCGCGCAGGAACTGGCCGATGCCGCAGCCGAAAGCGCGCGCAGCGGGCAAGCCGTGACCTGGTAAGGGTCGCCGCGGCGACTGCACTACGATAGGGGCTTGGCCTGCGCAAGCCTGCAGCAGGACCGCGGCCCCACTGCGTGGCCGATTCAATCCATGATTGCTGAAAATGTCTGACATCCTGAACAAGATCGTCGCGGTCAAGCGCGTCGAAGTGGCGGCTGCGCTGGAGCGCCGCTCGCTGGCCGCTGTCCGCGCCGACGCGGAGTCGCGGATCCTGACGCGCGACTTCGAAGCTGCGCTGCGCCAGCGCATCGATGCCGGGCGCAATGCGGTGATCGCGGAAATCAAGAAGGCCAGCCCGTCGAAGGGTGTGATCCGGGCCGACTTCGAGCCTGCCGACATCGCCCAGACTTATGCCGAACACGGCGCGGCCTGCCTGTCGGTGCTGACCGACCAGCAGTTCTTCCAGGGCAGTGTCGACTACCTCAAGCAGGCGCGGGCATCGTGCCAGTTGCCGGTGCTGCGCAAGGATTTCATGGTCGATCCGTACCAGATCTATGAGTCGCGTGCGATGGGCGCCGACGCGATCCTGTTGATTGCCGCCTGCCTGGACGATGCGCAGATGCGCGACATGGAAGCGATTGCGCGCGAGTTGTTCATGGCCGTGCTGGTCGAGGTGCATGATGCGGCGGAACTCGAGCGCGCATTGCGCCTGCGCACGCCGCTGATCGGCATCAATAATCGCAACCTGCGGACCTTCGAGGTTTCGTTGGACACGACGCTGGCGCTGAAGGCGTCGGTGCCGCCCGACCGCTTGCTGATCACCGAAAGCGGCATTGCGCAAGCCGCCGATGTGCAGCGCATGAACGCCGCCGGCATCCATGGATTCCTGATTGGCGAGACCTTCATGCGGGCGCCCGATCCGGGCGCTGCCCTGGCCGAGTTGTTCGGGTCCGACTGACGTCGCGTGACGGTTTCCTGGACGGGTATGTCCGCAATCGCTGTGACCGGTTTTTCCAAGGTGTGCCCTTGACCGATCTGCTGGCCGAGCGGCTGATCGCCTGGCAACCGGCTGACTGGCCGGTCGCGCCGGACTGGCGCGAACTGACCGCGGCGTTTTTTGCCAGTGCCGCTGGCCAGGCCCTGGGCGCGTTTATCGCGGCGCGGCTTGCCGCCGGCGCCACCGTGTATCCACCGCAACCCTTGCAAGCCCTGGCCTTGACGCCGCTGCACACGGTGAAGGTGGTGATCCTCGGGCAGGATCCGTACCACGGCCCGGGGCAAGCCCATGGGCTGGCGTTCTCCGTTGCGCCAGGGGTGCGGCCACCGCCATCGCTGTGCAATATCCGGGCCGAGATCGCGCGGGAACGAAGCGCCGGCGAACTGCCGGGTATCGGCGGCCCGGGCGCGTCATCCAATGGTGATCTGAC
>JBFJZP010000311.1:0-4531 GCA_041622095.1 Burkholderiaceae bacterium
GCATGCCGCTGGGACTGACACAGGAAGAACTCGACCGGGTCGACGGCCTGGTCGCCAGCCGGCGCCGTATCAAGCGGGGCACCAGCCTGTTTCGCAATGGCGATGCGTTCACCAACCTGTATGCGATCCGCACCGGATTCTTCAAGACCTGCATCACGTCCGAGGATGGCCGCGATCAGGTCACCGGCTTCCAGATGGCCGGTGAGGTGGTCGGCCTGGACGGCATCGTCAACGACCGCCACACCTGCGATGCGGTCGCGCTCGAGGATGCCGACGTCTGCCTGCTGCCGTTCGACCGGATCGAAGAACTCTCCAGCGAAATCCCCGGCCTGCAGCGCCATGTGCACAAGATCATGAGCCGCGAGATCGTCCGCGAACACGGCGTGATGCTGCTGTTGGGCAGCATGCGCGCGGAAGAGCGCCTGGCAGCCTTCCTGCTCAACCTGGTCCAGCGCTTGCACGCGCGCGGCTTCTCGCGCTCCGAGCTGGTATTGCGCATGACCCGTGAAGAGATCGGAAGCTACCTGGGCCTGAAGCTGGAGACGGTCAGCCGCACCTTCTCGAAGTTCGTCGAGGAAGGCATCGTCGAGGTCAAGCAGCGCCATGTCCGCATCGTCGATGCGGACGCACTCAAGCTGCTGGTCAATCCACAGGTCTGCAACTGACCGGTCGATACCGGCGCGATGCAACCGGCTAGGTTGCGCGCGGCTCGGACGCAAGCGCGCGAGACAGGCCGCGCAACATCTCGGCGCCGTCGTCGGCGTTCCGGCCGGCAAACGCGCTGCCATGCATCGCCGCCAGCGTACGCGGGCGCAGCGCGGCCAGTCGCTCGAAGCTTTGCGCCATGCCGCGTCCGAGGCTGAACGGATCGGCCATGCCCGCTTGCAAGCCGGACAGGCGGAACGCCTCGCTCGGCCCGAGCAGGTCGCTTTCGGTCAGTGGGTCGAGATCATGCCCGCCTTGCACAAACAGGTCACCGCACAACAAGGTCTGGGTCCTGTCGTCGAACATCAGGCCCGACTCCCAGTTGTGCGGCAGATGTGGCGTGTCGATCCAGGTCAAGCTGCGGCTGCCCAGCGACAGCGTCTCGCCATCGGCCAACGCCCGCGGCGGGCGTTGGGCGAAGTCGCCGACCGAGGTCATCTCGGCGATCTTGCTGCAGACCGCCTCGCTGCGCGGCGCAAGTTGCAGGAATTCGTTCAGCGCGCCGCACTCATCCGCCTCGAAATGCGAAAACGCCAGGTAACGCAGCCGCTCCGGTCGCATCACGGTGGCGATGGCCTCGCGCACAAAGGGAAAGATCGAGCGCATGCCGAGATGAAACAGCAGCGGTTCGTCATCGACCAGCAGGTACTGGTTGTAGCTGAATCCGCCGGGTGTGATCGACGGCGGAACCGGTGTGCTGATGCGGTAGATGCCGTCGGCGATTTCGTCGATCCGGGTGCCACTTTCGAGATCGGTGCGCATATACGACCCTCCAGAGTGCGAAGGCGGCGCGGCCTGCCGGCGCCACCACCTGCTGACAATGCATCTGACAAGATACCCGGAGAAGATAGTGGAATTCTGGGCAGTCGAGCTTACGACCCTGGCCACAAGAGGGGTTTGCGCCCGCGTCTGCCCTGCCCTCGCGGCGGTCCTGGCCGTCACGCCGGCAAGCCGGCTTATTCAGGCCGGCTCGCGCAGGAAGCGGACCCATCGACAGCTCTGCCATCCGTGCGTAGCGTGTTGCACTGTGGGTGTGCAAGCTCGTCGCCTGCCAGCCTGCGCCCGCAAGCCGCTGTCGCATCAGGACGCGTCGGGCGTGTGCTCCGGATGGTTGACCTCGGTCGGCGTCATCGCCAGCATCGCGGTCAGGCCGCAGGCCAGCGTCGTCAGACCCCAGAACACGAAAAACGCCACCGTATACAGGCCCTGGTTGGACAGCGGCAGGGCCTGGCCGGCCCAGTGCAGGTCCTGTGGATCGACGAAGGCAAAGACCAGCATCTCCAGCAGCCCGGCCACCAGGAAAGCCGGCCAGACGATCCACATCAATCGTTTAGTCCACATGCTGCGATCCCGTCAACCGGCCTGCAGGCAGATCAGGGTTTGGCTGGCAATGCTGCCGGCGCGGCCACCACGCCGGTCTGTGCATGGTTGCGGCCCTGTACGGCCGGCGCCAGGCTGGCAGCCGGATTGGCCAGGGTCTGGTTGATTTCCAGGCCTTTGCGGTAGTAATCGGCATCGATCACCGGGTCGGGATGGATCACCCCCAGGTACAGGGTGACGAATCCGGCCACGACGACGATGGCCGGCCCGGCAATGATCATCCAGACATGGCCGTATTTCCACCACGGCTGGCCAATGTTCGAATCGGAAGATGGCATGGCGCAAGACTCCTTAACGGGGAACCAGAAACACGGACTTTTCGCTGATCTGCTGGGCTTGGTCCAGCGTGCGGATGTCGAAGCGGATCGGATGGGATCCCGGCACCGCGCCCTCGAACGGCAGTTGCACACGGACCGCAATCCAGCGCGACTGCGTCGCATCGACGGCGAACGCATTGTCGGAGGCGATCTCCACGCCGTCCAGCCCGGACACACCGACTTGGTAGGTCTGCGCCGACTCGGTCGCGTTCATGATCTGCAGCCGGTACACATTCTCGATCTTGCCACCGGAGACGATTCGAGCCAAGGTACCGCGGTCGCGCACGACGTCGACCTTGAACGGCGTGCGCAGCGCCAGGCTGACCGCCATCGCCAGCACGATGGCCAGCAGGATGCCGGTATACAGCAACACCCGCGGCCGCGCCACATGGCGCAGGATCTGCCGGCTATCCCAGTGCTGCTCGACGCCGTTTTGCGTCGAATACTTGACCAGGCCGCGCGCGTACCCCATCTTGTCCATCACCGTGTCGCAGACATCGGCGCAGGCGCCGCAACCGATGCATTCGTATTGCAGGCCGTCGCGGATGTCGATACCGGTCGGGCAGACCTGTACACACAAGGTACAGTCGACACAGGCGCCCAGGTTCAGCGCGGTTGGATCGGCCTTGCGCGACCGCGGACCACGCGGCTCGCCCCGGTTTTCGTCATAGGTGACGATCAGGGTATCGCGGTCGAACATGGCGCTCTGGAAACGCGCGTACGGGCACATGTGCATGCAGACCTGCTCGCGCATGAAGCCGGCATTGCCATAGGTCGCAAAACCGTAGAAGAGGGTCCAGAAGACCTCCCAGGAACCCATCCGGAAGGCCAGCAGCTCGCGCCCGAGTTCGGTGATCGGCGTGAAATAGCCGACGAAGGTGAAGCCGGTCCACAATGCCAGCGCGAGCCAGGCCAGGTGCTTGCCACCCTTGCGCAGGAACTTGTCGCCCGACATCGGCGCACCGTCGCGGCGCATCCGTGCAGAACGGTCGCCTTCGAACTTCTTCTCGATCCACAGGAAGATTTCGGTGTAGACGGTTTGCGGACACGCATAGCCGCACCACAGGCGCCCTGCCACTGCGGTGAACAGGAACAGCGAGAGCGCCGAGATCACCAGGATGCCGGTGAGGTAGATGAAATCCTGCGGATACAGGACCAGGTTGAAGATGTAGAAGCGCCGCGCGCCCAGGTCGAACAACACCGCCTGGCGCTGGCCCCAGTCGAGCCACGGCAAGCCATAGAACACCAGCTGGGTGATCCAGACCATGGCCCAGCGCCAGTTCGAGAACAGGCCGGAGACGCTGCGCGGATAGATCTTCTTGTGCGCCTCGTACAACGAGACCATTTCCGGGTCGGCTGCGATCGCCGCATCGACCGGAGCCGGTTCGGCCGACGGAACGATCGGGATGACCTTGCCGGAGGGACGTTTCGCCGTGCTCAAGATACCGGGTCCCGGCCTCAGTTGCCGGCCAATGCCGCCTTGTTCGACATGCCCCAGACGTAGGAAGCCAGCACCTTGATCTGCGGCTCGCTGAACTTGTCGGACTGCGCCGGCATCTGGTTGACCTTGCCGTTGTTGATCATCGAGATGATCGTGGCCTCGCCATAACCATGCAGCCAGATGTCGTCGGTCAGGTTGGGCGCGCCCAGTGTCGGATTGCCCTTGCCGTCGTTGCCATGGCAGGCAGCGCAGACGCCGAACTTGGATTTACCCAGCGCCGCGCGCAGGGAGTCGTGCGGGCTGCCCGACAGGCTCAGCACATATTGCGCCACGTTTTTCACGTCGTCCGACGTACCCAGCGCTGCGCCGAGCGGCGGCATGTTGCCGACGCGCCCCTTGGCGATCGACTCGATGATCTGGTCGGGCGTTCCGCCATACAACCAGTCGCCATCGGCCAGGTTCGGAAATCCCTTGCTGCCGCGGGCGTCGGAACCGTGGCATTGCGCACAGTTGTTCATGAACAAGCGCTCGCCGATCGCCATCGCCTGCGGGTCCTTGGCAATCACTTCCGGCGTCATCGAGGCAAACCGGGCATACAGCGGGGCCACCTCTTCCTCGCCCTTCTTCATCTCGGCGGCATGCTGGCCGGTCGACGACCACTTGAGGCTGCCGGCATAACTACCCAGGC
>JBFJZP010000312.1:0-4530 GCA_041622095.1 Burkholderiaceae bacterium
CCAGCATGCGACGACCGAAGTGCTGGGCGTGGTCAGCACCTCGGTGGCCGATGCCCAGCCGGTGTTCGACAGCATCTGCGGCGCGCTGCACCGCCTGCTGCCGGATGCCGAACTGGTGATCGCGGCCGCGGGCGACGACGGGCGGTTGCACTGGAAGGCGGGTTGGGGCAAGGCGATCGACGCGCTGCGCCGGATCTTTCCGCGGCCGATGCCGGACGGGACCATCCTGACCGGCGCGCCTTCGCACTGGCCCGACATCCTGCACGGCGACGGAGTCCCCGACAGCGTGCGCGCCGCCGCGCGCATCGTCGGCGGCAACGCCGCGATGGTGACCTCCGCGATGGTCTCCCAGGGCCGGGTGCTGGGCACGATCGCCGCGCTGAACCTGGACATGCGCCCGTTCACCGAAAGCGAAGTCGGCCTGGTCAAGTCGTTTGCGGACCAGGCGGTGATCGCGATCCGCAACGCGACGATGTTCCATGAACTGCAGTCGCGCAACCGGGAAGTGACCGAGGCACTGGAACAGCAGCGGGCCACTGCGGACGTGCTGCAGGTCATCAGCGGTTCCATCGCCGATGCAACGCCTGTGTTCGAGCGCATCCTCGAGAGTACGGACCATCTGATGCCGTGCCGGGATGTCGCCGTCTTCCTGGTCGATACCGGACAGTTGCACTGCGCAGCGATCCGCGGGCCCAGTGCGGATATGGTGCGCAGCATGTATCCGCTGCCGCTGGATCAGACGTCGGCGCCATTCGTGGTCGCGCAGCGCAGGCAGCTGTGTTTTGCCGATTCGGCCCATGATCCCGACGTTCCGGATGCGCTGCGGCGCATTGCGCAGGGCAGTGGCGCGTTCTCCATCGCCATCACGCCGCTGATGTGGAAGGGCGAAGCCATCGGCATGATCGATGTGGCTCGGGAACCGCATGTCGGATTCACCGACAAGGAGCTGGCGCTGTTGCGTACCTTCGCCGACCAGGCGGTGATCGCGATCCAGAACGCCAAGATGTTCAACGAGACGCAGGAGGCGCTGCAGCAGCAGACCGCCAGCGCCGACATCCTGCGTGTCATCAGCCAGTCGCCCGATGACGTGCAGCCGGTATTCGACGCAATTGCCGAAACGACAGCTCGCCTGATGGACTGCTCGTCGTGTGCGGTGCTGCAGCGCGACGGCGACGCCTTCGTGATCGAGTCTGCCAGCGGCAATGCTGCGTTCAAGGGCACATGGACCCGGTCCGGCAGGCGCAATCCGATCGATCCCGACGCCAATTTCCCGAGCCGCGTGTTCACCAGCGGGAAGTTGCTGCACGTGCCGGACTGGGACCAGGTCGACCTGCCGGTCGACGAGAACCTGCAGTACGAGCAATACGGCGATCGATCCTCGCTGATGGTGCCCTTGCTGCGTGCGGACGAGTGCATCGGGGTGCTGGCGGTTGCGCGCACGACGGCCGGTGCTTTCCACGAACGGGAAATCGCGTCGTTGCAAGGCTTCGCCGACCAGGCGGTCATCGCGATCGAGAACACGCGCCTGTTCAACGAACTCGAGGCGCGCAACCGCGATGTCACCGAGACGCTGGAGCAGCAGAGGGCGTCGGCCGATATCCTGAACGTCATCAGCCAGTCGGTGTCGGACTCGCAGCCGGTGTTCGACAAGATCCTGCACAGCTGCCAGCATTTGTTCGGCGGCGACGAACTCGACGTCTTGCTGGTCGACGAACGGGGCATGCTGCGCATCGGTGCCTATCTTGGAGAGGCGCGCGATATGGTTGCCGCAACCTTCCCAGCCCCGGTCGAGCGCACGCCTGCCGGGCGCGCGATGCGCGAGCGGCGCGTCGTGCACTGGCCGGATCTGGTCCATGGTGCCGATGTTCCCGGCGTCTTGCGCAAGATGGCTGCGCAAATCGGGTACACGTCTCTGATGTTCGCGCCGATGTTGTGGGACGGCCGCGGCATCGGCGCGATCGGGGTTGCGCGTTCCACCGGCCCTTTCCGGCCCAAGGAGCTGGAACTGTTGCAGACCTTTGCGGACCAGGCCGTGATCGCGATCCAGAACGCGCGCATGTTCCGTGAGACGCAGGAGGCCCGCGCCGCCGCCGAAGCCGCCAACGAAGCCAAGAGCAGTTTCCTGGCCACGATGAGCCACGAGATCCGTACGCCGATGAACGCGGTGATCGGCATGAGCGGGCTGCTGCTGGACACACCGTTGAACGACGAGCAGCGCGACTTCGCATCCACCATCCGCGACTCGGGTGATGCGCTGCTGACCATCATCAACGACATCCTGGATTTTTCCAAGATCGAGGCCGGGCGCATGGATGTGGAGGCGCATCCGTTCGATGTGCGCGACTGCGTCGAGTCGGCGCTGGACCTGATTGCCGGGCGGGCCCAGGAGAAGCAACTCGAGATCGCCTACGTATTCGAGGGCGACGTGCCGGCAGCGATCGAAGGTGACGTGACCCGGCTGCGCCAGGTGCTGCTGAACCTGTTGTCCAACGCGGTGAAATTCACCGAACAGGGCGAGGTGGTGCTGACGGTGCGCAGTGCCGCTGCCGACGACGGGCGGCCGCAACTCGAATTCGCCGTACGCGACAGCGGCATCGGCCTGAGCCCTGCCGGCATCGCCAAGCTGTTCCAGAGCTTCAGCCAGGCCGACAGCTCGACCACCCGGAAATATGGTGGCACCGGGCTGGGCCTGGCGATCAGCAAGCGGCTGGCCGAGCTGATGGGTGGCACGATGTGGGTGGAAAGTGACGGGGCAGGGCACGGCTCCACCTTCCGCTTCACCATTGCCGCGCCGGTGGCGCAACTGCCGACAGCCAGCCTGCGCGACTACTCGGGCGTGCAGCCCGACCTGGCCGGCAAACGGCTGCTGATCGTCGATGACAATGCGACCAATCGCAAGATCCTGTCCTTGCAGACCGGACGCTGGGGCATGGGCTCGCGTGCTACCGAGTCGCCGGAACAGGCCTTGCAGTGGCTGGCTGATGGAGAAAAGTTTGAGCTGGCCATCCTCGACATGCACATGCCCGAGATGGACGGAGTGACTCTGGCGCGCCGGATCCGTGCAGTCGACAAGGAACTGCCGCTGGTGCTGTTCACGTCGCTGGGCCGGCGCGAGGCGCTGGCCGAGGCCGAGGACCTGTTCCGGGCGACGCTGACCAAACCCTTGCACCAGAGCCAGTTGTTCGACTGCCTGATGAGCCTGCTGGCGGCAGCAACTGCACACCTACCGGCCCGGGCCAAAGTCAAGCCGACGATGGACCCTGGCATGGCGCAGCACCACCCACTGCGCATCCTGCTGGCGGAGGACAATGTCGTGAACCAGAAGCTGGCGCTGCGGCTGCTGCAGCAGATGGGGTATCGCGCGGATCTGGCCGGCAACGGTGTCGAGGCGGTTGAGTCGCTCGAGCGCCAGACGTACGATGTGGTGTTGATGGACGTGCAGATGCCGGAGATGGACGGCCTGGAGGCATCGCGCCGCATCACGAAGTGCTGGCCGGCCGGCAAGCGTCCGCGCATCATCGCGATGACGGCCAATGCGATGCAGGGAGACCGCGAGGAATGCCTGGCCGCGGGCATGGACGATTACCTGACCAAGCCGATCCGCGTCGACCAGCTGGTCGAGGCACTGGGCAACAGCCGACAACGCAAGGAGGACTGAACCATGACGGATCCGACGATCGATGCCACGACCTTTGCGGAACTGCAGGATGCGGCCGGCTCCGACTTCGTGGCCGAACTGATCGGCACCTTCCTGGAGGAGGCGCCGCGCATGCTCGCCGAGTTGCGCAGCGCGCATGCCGGGCCGGATGCCGATGCGTTCCGGCGCGCGGCGCATTCGCTCAAGTCCAACGCGCATACCTTCGGCGCCACGCGGCTGGCCGCGTTGGCGCGCAAGCTCGAACTCGGCGGCCTGATCGTCGACACTGCGCCGCTCGACGCGCTGGAGGCCGAATACCGCAAGGTCGCCGCGGCGCTGCAGGAACTGCGCAATGGCTGAGCGCGGCGCGCGGCTGCTGGTGGCCGACGACAACAAGGTCAACCGCCTGCTGCTGACGCGCAGCCTGGAGGTGCAGGGGCATCGGGTGTCCAGTGCCGAGAACGGCCGCGTGGCGCTGGAGATGCTGCGCGCGGAATCCTTCGACCTGGTGCTGCTGGACATGGAGATGCCCGAGCTCGACGGCTTCGGCGTGCTCGAGCAGATGGTGGGCGACGGCACGCTGCGCGACATCCCGGTCATCGTGACCAGCTCGCTCGAAGGTGTGGCCGACATCGTGCGCTGCATCGAGCTCGGCGCCGACGATTACCTGAACAAGCCGGTCAACCCGGTGCTGCTCAAGGCGCGCATCAATTCCAGCCTGGAAAAAAAGCGCCTGCGCGACCAGCAGAAGGATCTGGTCAAGCGTTTCGCCACGTCGGAGGTGGCCGACGACATGGAACAGTCGGGTTTTGCGCTCGGTGGTCGCCGGGTCCAGGCCACCGTGATGTTCTCCGACATCCGCGGCTTCACATCGCTGGTGGAATCGCAGCCGC